>NZ_JAYKZZ010000017.1:0-220813 GCF_035818675.1 Parapedobacter flavus | reverse complement strand
CATCACCTTTGCCGACGGCAGCTTCGTTTACGACGGCATGGCGCAATCGCTCGCCATCGGCGGTACGCTGCCTGCGGGCACGTCGGTAAGTTATGCGGATAACAACCGTACGGATGCGGGCAGCCAGACAGCCACGGCCACCATTAATGGCGGCGCGAACTACGACAACCTGGTGCTGACGGCCACGCTGACCGTTACGCCGGCTACGATCACGGGCATCACCTTTGCCGACGGCAGCTTCGTTTACGACGGCACGGCGCAGTCGCTCGCCATTGCCGGTACACTGCCTACCGGCACCTCGGTAAGCTACGCGGACAACAACCGCACGGATGCCGGTAGCCAGACAGCCACGGCCACCATCAATGGCGGCGCGAACTACGACAACCTGGTGCTGACGGCCACGCTGACCGTTACGCCGGCTACGATTACGGGCATCACCTTTGCCGACGGCAGCTTCGTTTACGACGGCATGGCGCAGTCGCTCGCCATCGGTGGCACGCTGCCTACCGGCACGTCGGTAAGCTACGCGGATAATAATCGGATAGATGTCGGCAGCCAGACCGTTACCGCGACCATCCATGGCGGTACAAACTATAGGGATAGCGAGCTGATGGCTACGCTGACGATTTTGCCGAGCGTTCGTACGTTGACGTTCGCCGCACTGCCCACGTTCACTTATGGCGACGCTGATCATGCATTGGAGGCCGAAAGCAGCTCGGACGAGGCCATCCTGTTCAGCAGCAGCAACGAGGACGTGGCCGTGATTGTGGACGATGGTACACTCCACATTGTGGGCGCGGGCACCGCTGTAATTACCGCAACATTACCCGAAAACCCGTTATATGAAAACATCCCGTCCGAATCGCATACCCTGACGGTGAATAAAGCATCGCAAATCATTGCTTTCCACGACGTGCCGACGCAGGTGAACCGGGATGCCGGTCTCGTGCCCCTCGATGTGTCGGCCAGCAGTGGTCTGCCTGTATCGCTCGGCATCGACGATGAAGAGGTTGCCATGCTCAATGGAACGGGCCTGGACATCCTGCGCTTGGGTACCGTACGGATCACGGCGACACAGGCCGGCGATGACAATTATGCATCCGCCCAGGCTGTGGTCACAGCCATCCGGGTTATCGACCCCACGGCGGACATTCCCATCCGCATACACAAAGCCCTGTCGCCCAATGGCGACGGCATCAACGAATATCTGATCATCGAGGGCATCAAGGATTATCCAAAAAACCGAGTGAACGTATTCAACCGCAACGGCACCGTGGTTTATGAAGCCTCGGGTTATAACAACGGCACGGTGGCGTTCCGTGGCATCGGTGCCGGGCAGTTGCAGGTGCCCGCAGGGACGTATTTTTACATTGCCGAAATCCATGCCGAAGGGGAATGGAAGGTGGAGAAGGGATGGTTTGTGCTGAGGTATTGATGTGATTGTTAATGGTTAATTGTCAATGGTTAATGGTCAATTGTCAATGATTAAATTAGTTAAAAGATGGTATTTAAAACGATATTGACGGTTATGGCACTGGGTGCGGGTATGACCGTATTACATGCCCAGCAGCCGCTCACGCACACGCAACACGGCCAACTCCGCACGGTGATTAACCCGGCAGCCAGCCTGATGCATAGGGGCGGGGAGGTGTCGGTGATCGGCCGCCGGCAGTGGGTAGGCTTAGATGGGGCGCCTACGGTGTTCTGGGGTAGTGGCCATATCGGCCTGCAGCGGTTCGGCGCCACAGCTGGTATCAGCATCCGCCACGAAAGCATGGCCGTAGAGAAGCTCACCGAGGCCTCGGTCTTCTTCGCCAAGAGCGTGCGCATATCGGAGACCGAATACCTGGGGCTGTCGCTCAATGCTGGCTTCAGCTATATGGATGGCCGCTTCTCACAGCTGGACCCGATGGACCCGGCCTTCAGCGAGGATGTGAAGGAAACCGATGCGCTGGTGGGCTTCGGCGTGATGCTGTACCGTCCCGAGCGGTACTACGTGGGGTTATCATTGCCGCGGCTCATGCTGGGTAATCTGGGGGTGGGCGGCGGCGAAAGCCGCTATGCTTTCAGTAACTTATACCACCTCACGGCAGGGGCGCTGTTCAACTTGGGCCCTGACTTCCAGTTCCGTCCCAGCGCGCTGGTGACCTACTCAGAGAGCCTGCGGCCGCAGGCCGAAGCGGCGGCCATGTTTTTCGTGAAGCGTACCTTCGGCATCGGCCTCAACGTCCGTAGCTACGGTGAGCTCGCCGGCATGGCGCAGTTCAATTTCTCGGGCATCGGGCTGGGTTACAGCTACCAGTTCAATCCGGGTAACCAGCCGCTCAACCGGCGCATCAACAACACCACCCACGAAATCGGACTCAGCTACCGGTTTGGCGGTGAGGTCGGTCTACTGTAACTCACAAACTCACAGATTCACAAATTTCTGAAAAACAGAACATTTTGCATATAAGAGAATTTTAGCTAAGTTTGTGTGCATGGAACGTTTTCTGAGTGCTATACGTAATAAGTATCTCATCGCCATCGTCGCATTTGCCGTATGGATGTTGTTTTTCGATCGACATGATGTAGCTACCCAGTACGGTTATTATAGCCAGCTAAAGGGCCTCAAGGCCGAAAAAGTGTTTTATACGACGGAAATTGACCGGATATCAAAAGCCATCCATGACCTAAACACCGATCCACAAGAACAGCAACGCGTGGCCCGCGAACGCTACCAGATGAAGAAAGATAACGAAGACATTTTCGTGATCGTAGAAGAAGAAGCGGAGTAGGTTTATGGGGTTTAGGTAGCTGGTACCAATAACTTTAGTCGTAAGTCATAAGCTAACCGCGAGACTACTTTATGGCTAACGAACTCACGACTTACGACTAAAGAATAATGCTCAGGGCTTAAAACTTATACGTAATCCCCGCACCCAATACCTGCCTTACTTGCAAGGTTGGCCGTTCCGATCCGGCGATAAACACTCCGTCTTCCTGACGCGGGATGAGCGTGTTGTCATCATAAATCAACTGTACGCCACCATTCACCGTGATGTAATCATTCACTTTCATAAAGAGGTTGAGCGTATAGTCTACATCAACGTTCTGCGGATCTTCAAGGTAGTTCGAATACAGTTTAAGAATATTCTCCACACTCACGTTTTCCATCAAGTTGGCTTTGTAGTACGCATCGAACGAGGCGCCGAACTCGAAACGGGAGGTCGATCCGGGGTCCACACCGAAAGCGCCTTGTGCCGAGAGACTATCATGGGTGACGAAGATTAGACGCGCTGCGGCCGGGGAGAGGTTGAACCGGAAATTATCCGACTCTTTATAGGCGAAACCGGGGCCGAAGCTGAGGTATGCCGGGGCGAAGGCTGTCGAAATCAACGTGCTGTTGTTGTCGGCATCGTACTGGAAACCGTCGGCAAACTGCGTGTTGAAATTGAGGTAGAACGTATATAGCCACCGTTCTGCCGCTTCGTAACCGAGCAAGCTATTCAGCACAATGCGGTCGTCATTTTTGCGCCAGCCGATTGACTTCTGCTTGGTAAGTCCATAGGCGGCGATGACTTTATTGTCCCAACTCCACTTGTTTTTCTTGTAGTTGAAGTCGTAGTTGAAAATCAGGTTAGCGGCGAAAGAGTTGATACCACCGGCGGCCCAATTGGAAAATGAACTCTGGTTGAGCAGCAGCGTGTTTTCACCCGAAACCCGCCATGCCGTGTCTGTCGCCGTTTCCTGCGCCTGTACATGCCAAATCGTAGCCATAGCGATGCAGAGCAAGGATAGTGTTTTCTTCATGATGATAAATTTGATGTGTAGTTAAAATGCCTATGAATGGCAAAAGCAGTGCCAAAAACCCACCGTCGCCACGGCGCTTGCATATAAACCAAAATTACCTAAGTTTGTGGGATGCGGATAACCTTATTGTGTATGGGCAAGACTGATGAGGGCCAGTTGGCGGCGATTATTGACAAATTTCAGCAGCGGCTGAAACATTATATTCCGTTTAACATGGTTCATATCCCCGACGTAAAGAACACCAAGCACTTACGCGCAGACCAGCAGCGGGCAAAAGAAGCCGCAGCCATCCTTAAACAGCTTTCGCCGGGCGATCAAGTGGTGCTACTCGATGAACGGGGGAAGGAATGCCGCTCTGTAGATTTTGCTGCATATCTTAATAAGTTGATGGTTGGTAGCGTACAGCACTTGGTATTTGTTGTAGGTGGACCGTATGGTTTCGATGAATCGGTACACCAGCGGGCCAATGGTCAGCTTTCGCTTTCGAAAATGACCTTTTCACATCAGATGGTTAGGTTGTTTTTTGTGGAACAACTGTATCGGGCGTTTACCATATTGAAAGGCGAGCCGTATCATCACGAGTGAGCCTTTGGAGATGGTGAACTTGTGAGGTTGTGAAATTGTGAGATTACTGCGTATGGAAACCGCAGGGTTTCGGCATCCAAACAATAGAAAGTAAAACTTGTTAAGTACTTAGCTCATGAATATACCCAAGCGAAAATATCATTACAAGGGTGCGGATACCACCAGCGAGAGCCGTCTTTTTTGGATTATGGTTGTTGTGGGCCTAGCCATGGCGGCTGCCATTATCTTCTGGTTATAGCAGCCCTTTCCACCGCTTTTTTTATTTATCCTTATCGACTTGCCTTGCAAAAGGCCGGATTTTTTTAAATTAAATTGTTTAGATTTAATATAAATAAATACTTTTGCGCCACACAAGTCGAATCAAATGAATCAGAAATTTTACTTTGCGGTCTTGCTGCTTTTCACTGCAGGGCTTACCTATGCGCAAACCGGAACAATCAGTGGCTCAGTAACTACGTATGACGGCAGTCCGGCTGAATCTGTGAACATAAGGATCAAAGGTACCAACCGCGGTGCCACGGTAGATCGTAGTGGGAACTATCAAATCAATAACGTCCAGCCAGGGAGGCTAACGATTGTTGCATCATTCATCGGGCTCGAAACGCAAGAACGTGCAGTCAACCTAACCCGCGATGAAGTGGTTACGGTCAACTTCGTGCTGCCAGAGAGCGCTGCCCAACTACGTGAGGTCATCGTGTCTTCACAGCGGCCGGCCAACAAGCCGACAAACATAGCCAAGATTCCGTTGAAAAACCTCGAGAATCCACAGGTGTATAATACGGTGTCTGCAGAGTTGATGAAGCAACAAGTCATCACCTCTTACGATGATGCACTGCGTAATGTGCCCGGCATCACCCGCACGTGGGAAGCGACAGGAAGGGCAGGGGATGGCGCCGCCTATTTCGCGCTGCGTGGTTTTGATGCGCAGCCGGCATTAATAAACGGATTACCGGGTTTGACCAGTGGCAATCTCGATCCGGCAAATGTAGAGGAAATCCGAGTCATGAAAGGTCCCTCGGGAACGTTGTTCGGCGGTAGCTTTTACAGCT
This sequence comes from Parapedobacter flavus, assembly GCF_035818675.1. Classification (NCBI taxonomy): domain Bacteria; kingdom Pseudomonadati; phylum Bacteroidota; class Sphingobacteriia; order Sphingobacteriales; family Sphingobacteriaceae; genus Parapedobacter; species Parapedobacter flavus. The sequence goes on along the minus strand of NZ_JAYKZZ010000017.1, from coordinate 215,387 downwards.
ATGGCGGATTGATTAACACCATCACGAAAAAGCCCTACGACGGGTTTGGTGGCGAGGTGGTTTATAGCCTAGGAAGTTACGGCCTGAACCGCATTACGGCCGACGTGAACACGCCGCTAAGCAAATCGGAAAAGATTGCGCTGCGGGTGAATGCCGCCTACCACTCCGAGGGGAGCTTTCAGGATGCCGGGTTCAAGAAATCATTCTTTATCGCACCTACGTTGGCCTACGAAGTGAACGACAGGCTTTCCTTCCAGGTGATGGCCGAAATATTGGAGGAGGAACGTGCCGTTGCACCGGTATTCTTTCACTCTGACAGGTTAAGCCCGCTGGACTTCACGACCCTGGAAGAGCTTAATCTCAATACATCCCTATCGTTCACAAGCAACGACATCACCATCAAAAACCCCAAATACAACCTGCAAGGCCAGATGGTATACCATTTGTCAGACCAGTGGACATCGCAGACCGTCGTATCTCGGGGAACCGTAAAATCCGATGGCTATTATACGTACATGTGGGATGACGTAGCTGGCGACAACGAATTCAGCCAGTATTTCCATAAGGAACTGCAAACCACCAACACCACTAATATCCAGCAAAACTTCAACGGCGATTTCAAAATCGGCAAGTTGCGCAACCGGCTGGTAGTCGGTCTTGATTATTACCGTCGGGATATTGTAGATAACGGTTCGGGGTGGGGATGGGCCCGTAATGTAACGCCCCAGGGCGATGTGAACTACGTCGATCCTTTTACCGGTGAAGAACAGGAACCGGTATACATGACCCAGGCCTCGGTAGAGAACCTGCTTGGTGGCCTGGAAGGTACCATGAGCAACATAGCAAACAGTGCCTACGGTGCCTATTTCTCCAATGTACTCAACGTTACACCAGGTATCATGGCGATGGTGAGCCTCCGCGCAGACTATTTCGATTCATTAGGTGATAAAAGTACGGCGGAAGACGACTTCGACCAATTCGCACTATCGCCCAAATTTGGTCTTGTATACCAGCCCGTACTCGATAAGGTATCGATTTTTGCCAGCTACATGAATGCGTTCATCAACGTAGCGCCGCAGCAGGTATTTGATCAGGATGGCAATTTCTTGCGCGTGCAGTCGTTTAAGCCCGAGCAAGCCAACCAGTGGGAATATGGCGTGAAGACCAACCTATTTTCCGATCGGCTGTATGCCACGGTATCCCTATACGATATCAAGGTTTCCGATCGGGTATATCCCGACCCAAGCAACCCGAACAACTCCGTGCAAGGCGGCAAGGTGGGCAGCAAGGGTATTGAAGTTGATCTCAGTGCCCACCCCATGGCTGGCTTGAGCCTGATTGCGGGGTACAGCTATAATGAAACCAAGGTAATAGAAGGCAACGATAACGACTTTTATTCCGAACCGGGAAGAAGCCCGGGCGGACAGGGCCCGCAAAACCTGGCCAACCTCTGGGCCACATACCGGTTCCTCAATGGCCCGCTTAAAAATTACGGATTGGGTATAGGTGGAAACTACGCCAGCGAGTACAAAGTGATTGACAACAGCCAGACAGGTGATTTCTACCTGCCCGCCTACACCTTGCTCAATGCCAGCGTGTTTTATAATGGCGAGCATGTAAGGATTACCCTCAATGTCAATAACTTCGCCGACGATGAATACTATATCGGCTATTGGTCGGTCAATCCGCAGAAAGGTCGTCATATGGCTGCCAGCATAGCCTACAAATTTTAGAACCTTTCGTAGAATTGTTTATCTTCGTCAAGCATGAAAGCGCAGACCATAAAAAATTGGTTTAATATCCACAAGTGGACCAGCTTGATTTCCACCGTATTCCTGCTCATGCTGTGCATCACGGGACTGCCCTTGGTTTTTTATGAAGAAATCGACCACTGGATGCATGGCGAATTGGAAGCATCTGCGCCGTCGGCGTCGCCGCTTTCGAAAGACGTGGTCTTGCAGGCAGCCATGGATGAAATTCCGGGTAAGGAGGTCAAATACATCTTCTGGGACGCCGACCACCATCCCGGCCAAATGTTTGTGACGTTGGCCGATTCGGCGGAGGCACCCATTGAAGCGGACCATTACCTGACCATGGATGAGCATACGGCGGCGGTGCTGGATGCGCCGCCCAATGAGATGGATTTCATGTTAATCATGTATTACCTGCACGTGGAAATGCTGGCCGGTATACCGGGTAAGTTGTTTCTGGGTCTCATGGGTACGTTGTTTATCGTCGCCATCGTGTCGGGCGTTGTGCTGTATGGGCCCATTATGAAACGTTTCGACTTCGGTATGATCCGCACGGAGAAATCAGCCCGGCTCCGCTGGCTGGACCTGCATAACCTACTCGGTATTGTAACGCTGGTGTGGGCTGCTGTGGTGGGTATTTCGGGGGTAATCAACACGCTGGCCGACCCTGCGTTGGAAAGCTGGCGGTCGGGGCAGTTGGCAGAGCTGGTAGCGGCATACCACGATGAGCCCAAATGGGAAGGAGAACTGAGCTCATTGCAGGCGGCGCTGAATACGGCACAAGCGGCAGCGCCAGAAATGGAAGTCTCTTTTGTCGCCTATCCCGGCACCCTGTATTCCAGTGCCCATCATTATGCGGTATATATGGTCGGCACCACACCGCTTACCTCGCGCATCATCAAACCTGCATTGATTGATGCGAAAACCGGCGAACTGACCGCGATGCGGGATATGCCGTGGTACCTCAAAACGATTTTCATTTCCCAGCCTTTCCATTTCGGTGACTATGGCGGGGTGCCCATGAAAGTGATGTGGGTGCTTTTTGATCTCCTCACCATTGTTGTGCTGGTCTCGGGCCTATACCTGTGGTTTGCCCGGCGCAAAGCGAAAGCGGCACAGCTGAAACGGATGATCGCAAACCTCGAATCGCTCACCCTCATGACTGCTGAAGAAGATGCCCGCTAGCCAACGTGCCTGGATAAAACTTTGGGGGGTGCCCATCTTTATGGGCGGTGTTACCGTTGGCGGATTACTACTGGCTATTATGGGAACCGATTTGTGGCTGCATGTGCTCTCTTGGGTTGCCCTCGCAATACCCTTGGTTGCTATGGTGAAATACGGAGCCAAGTTTTTTAGGTGATACAGCTCCGTGTAATTGCCCATATCATCCATCAAGACGATATGGGCAGTTATTGAGGCGGAAGGTTATTCAGCTTCGTCTGCAGCATCTGTACGTTCTTCATCAAATAGCGGCAACGCTTTAATGATGCCGTACCACGTGATGATTTTTTTGATGTCGGAGCTGTACACCCGGTCCTCGTCGTGGCCCGGTGCCACCTCCCTGAAAAATTCACGTAACGTTTTCCCGTCAGACTTACTATCGGGCACATCGCCCTTGGCTTTCATACGGTCCATGATATCCACCAGTTTCAGATCCTCATCATCACCATAAATGGTGATGTCTTCGAGCGTAGCTAATTTGGTGGTAGCCAAGTTGACGATAGATTTTACCTTCTGCTCATCGAGGGTTTCCAAAACGAATCCGTTTTTATTTTGCCCAACCAGTTTAAATAAGCCTGGCTTGCCTGTTACGGCTACAAGCGCTTTTAAATTCATGCAGTCGTATCCTCCTCGGTGATATCAATACCTAAAATCTTGTCGCCCTGGCGGATGTCGTCAATCACATCGATGTTTTCAACCACTTTGCCAAAACAGGTATGATTCCTGTCGAGGTGCGCCGTATTGTTGCGGCTGTGGCAAATGAAAAACTGTGAGCCACCCGTATCACGGCCGCGGTGCGCCATCGAAAGTACACCCCGGTCGTGGTGCTGGTTGTCGCCATCCAACTCACATTTGATGGAATATCCCGGTCCGCCGGCGCCGGTACCGGTAGGGTCGCCACCTTGGATAACGAAATCGGGGATAACCCGGTGAAACGTTACGCCATCATAGTAGCCCGATTTGGCCAGTTTGAGGAAGTTGGCAACGGTTTCAGGGGCATCCGCATCGTAAAATTGTACGGTGAGGTCGCCTTTTTCAGTCTTGATAATTGCTTTACTCATCTTTTTAAATTTGGAACGCAAACTTAGGAAAGCGAGCCAATAAAAGCAAGCTTATTTTTGCCAAACCGCCGGGTGTTACCTATATTTGGTTGTCGATACGACAACCTTATAATATATACCTATGGATCACCTATCGCGTGTAACGATTAAAGCATGGGCGGAAGCAGACCGTCCGAGGGAGAAACTCTTGGAACGTGGCCGGCGCGCCCTTTCCGATGCTGAACTGCTGGCGATCCTGATCGGCAGCGGGTCTCGCAATGAATCTGCTGTGGAACTCTGCCGGCGCATTCTGCACGATCAGGGGAATGACCTCAACGACCTGTCGCGGCTCTCGGTAGCCGAGTTATGCACCTATAAAGGTGTTGGCGAAGCCAAGGCGATTAGTATTGTTGCGGCGCTTGAGATCGGCCGACGCCGCAAAGACCAGAAAACGGAAGAACGCCCTATACTCAACAGCAGTAAGCGGGTTTACGATTACTTAGAGCACGTATATCACGATTTGCCCCATGAAGAGTTCTGGGTGCTCTACCTGGGTGGCGGGTGCAGGTTCATTGCCAAGCAGTTAATCGGCAAAGGAGGCAATGACTTCACGCCCGTGGATACCAAGCAGGTACTGCGCCTCGCGCTGGAATACCGCGCTACAGGTCTGGTGCTTACCCATAACCACCCATCGGGCACACTCAAACCCAGCACAATGGATGTGCAAATGACCAAGAAATTAGCAGAAGCAGCCATGTTGTTCGATTTGTCTATCAACGACCATTTGATCTTTACCAATGCCGGCTACTACAGCTTTCGGGATGACGGATTGCTTTAACAAGAAAAAAAATCTAAGTTTGCACAAATTCCGAAATCAGGATGAACATATCATATAGTTGGCTTAAAGACTTCATAAAAACCGATCTCACCCCAGCGGAGCTTTCGGCAATTCTTACAGATATCGGGCTGGAAGTGGAATCGCTTAATGTGGTACAACGGGTACCCGGCGGACTGGAAGGGCTCGTGATCGGTGAAGTAAAAACGTGCAATCCGCATCCCAATGCCGACCGGCTGAAGATAACCACCGTAGCTATCGGATCCGATACGCCCTTACGTATTGTATGTGGCGCACCCAATGTGGCCGCTGGCCAGCGTGTAGTGGTGGCAACCGTGGGTATTACGGTATATCCCATCAGCGGTGAGCCGTTCAAAATCAATAAATCGAAAATCCGCGGCGAAGTGTCGGAAGGCATGATCTGTGCCGAAGACGAGATCGGTCTCGGTGCGGCACATGATGGCATCATGGTGCTCGGCGAGGATGCGCCAGTAGGTACATCGGCCAAAACGTTCTTCGGACTGGAAGACGACCATGTTTTCGAAATCGGCCTCACCCCGAATCGTGCGGATGCAGCATCACATCTCGGTGTAGCCCGCGATGTAGCCGCATTCCTGCGTAGCAGCTACCGCATGCCGGACGTATCGGCATTCACGGGAGGAGAAGCCGAGCCGCTTCCCGTGACCGTGGAAGATGCCACCGCCTGCCCCCGGTATACCTCCGTGACCATTAGCGGTATACAGGTGGGCGAATCGCCGCAATGGCTTCGGGAACGGCTTTTGGCTATCGGTGTGCGCCCCATCAATAACGTGGTAGACGTGACCAACTACGTGCTCCATGAATTGGGGCAGCCACTGCACGCATTCGATGCCGACCAATTGGCCGGTGACCAGGTGGTCGTTCGCCATGCCAAGGCAGGTGAGTCGTTTGTAACGCTCGACGGGGTAACGCGGAAGCTGCATCCCCAAGACCTGATGATCTGCGATGCGGAAAAGCCCCTGTGTATCGCCGGCGTATTCGGTGGCGCGGACTCGGGCGTAACACAAAATACCACCCGCGTATTTTTGGAGAGCGCCTACTTCAATGCGGTATCGGTGCGTAAAACGGCCAAAAGGCACGGACTCAAAACCGACGCATCGTTCCGTTTCGAGCGGGGCACCGATCCCGATATCACAAGGTTGGCGTTGGAAAGGGCAGCATTGCTGATTACGGAACATGCCGGTGGACAAGTGACTACGGCCGTGTCTGACCATTACCCCAATCCCGCTCGGCCATTCGTCTTTGACGTACGTTATGAAAAGGTACGGCGGGTTATCGGAAAAGATATCCCCGATGGCGAAATAAAAGCCATCATCGAGGCACTTGGTATTACCATTGTAGCCGAAAACGATGGTGTGTTGACTGTGCAAGTACCGCCCTATAAAGTAGATGTAACCCGCGAAGTCGACATTGTCGAAGAGGTGCTCCGCATCTATGGGTATAATAATATCGAAATCGATAGGCAGATCAGGGCTTCGCTCAATACATCGCCCAAGCCCGACAAGGAAGTCGTACAAAACCAAGTGGCGGACCTGCTGATTGGCAATGGCTTCCGCGAAATCCTGTCCAACTCGTTGACCAAGGTGGATTATGCAGATGACCCCGAGGTGGCCGTCCGTATCCTGAATCCGTTGAGCACCGATCTGGACATTATGCGGCAAAACCTCTTGTTTTCTATGCTAGAAGCTGTGGCTTATAACCAGAAACGTAAGCATCCCGACCTGAAATTGTTTGAATTCGGTAACACCTACAGGCTTGATGGCGAAGGGTACCGTGAACGTCATCATCTTGCTGTGGCGGTAGCGGGCAACCGTCTACCTCAACAGTGGAACCACGCTAATAAAGCGGTCACGTTTTACGACATAAAAGCTGCTGTGGATGCTGTTTTACGGCGACTGAATATCTCAGGCTGGCAAGAGACCGACGCCCCTGCATCGCACTACGCCTACGGGATGAGCTATGATCGTGGCGGGAATGTCCTGGTGTCGTTTGGCGCCGTTAGCCAGTCGCTACTTACCAAGGCCGATGTGGCTGGCGACGTATACTATGCCGATTTCGACTGGGGGGGGATACTCAAGGCCATCCGTAAAAACAAGATTACCTACCGTGAAGTGGCTAAGTATCCGGCTGTGCAGCGCGACCTATCGCTCCTGGTAGATGCAGACGTTACATTCGGTACGCTGAAACGGATTGCCGAACGTACCGAACGCAAGCTGCTCAAAGCTATTTCGGTCTTCGATGTGTACAAAGGGGACAAATTACCGGCGGGTAAAAAATCCTATGCATTGCACTTTGTACTGCAGGATGAAGAAAAAACCCTTGCCGACAAACAAATTGATGCGATTGTTAAGAAATTAATTGCTAATTTTGAAAAAGAAGCCGGTGCGGCGGTAAGAAGTTGAGCCGGGAAAAGCAAAGCGCAAAGAAACGACAATGTCCTCATTAGCGAAACAACTGACCGGTGTGGTGGCAAATACGCGTAAATTGCTTGATTTATGCGAGTCTTTGCAAGAGGAGAACGATTTGCTGAAGCTGGAAGTGCAGTCGTTGAACGTAGCGGTCGAAACCGGTACCGACAAGAATAAGCAGCTGGAAGAGAAAGTGAAGGCCCTTGCCGTAGCCCGTTCACTCGACGAGACCGAAGTGGGCGAGTCGGGGATAAATGAAAAAATACTTGACACAAAACAAAAAATTGACGATTTTGTGCGGGAAATAGATAAGTGTATCGGGTTGCTCAAGTAGCATGAGATAGTGAATTAGCTCAAACATGGGAGAAATTTCCATAAAAATAAACATCGCGGACCGGATTTACCCGTTGCGGGTAGACATGGCAGAAGAGGAGGTCATCCGGCGAGCGGCTAAATTGATAAACGACAGGATTAAAGAATTTCAGGAAAATTACGCGGTAAGGGATAAGCAGGATTTATTATCGATGTGTGTACTTCATTATGCAACTGGGATGCTGAAAGCTGAGCGGAAAACAAGTGCAGACGATGTAGGGATTGCGAAAGCAGTGGGCGAGTTGGACGGCATGTTGACTGAATTTTTTAACAAATAACGTTCTTATTAATAGGAATAGAGCTTTAACAACGAATTAACCGCAGTTAAATTCGGGTTTCACTATTTTAAACTTAACGCTTCAATATCACAAGGCGTAAACGAGATGTAGGCCATTTTGCGAAAGCCATCTGGTCAGGATCAATACGCTAATCCTGTGTAGATGAAGTTTATGATACATGAGACCCGATTTATTTAATTGCGGTTTTTTTTTTACCTTTTTTCTGCACTTCGCTCTTTGCGATTTGCACATAGTAAATGAACAAAACGCGAACAAGCAAATAGCAAACAACAAATAGTAAATAGCAAACAAACAAATAGCAAACAAACAAATAAAAAAACATGGATATCATATACATTATTATAGCTTTTGCAGTGGGGGTGGTTATCGGCCGCTTTGTACTGCGTTTTTTGTTTAAGCGGCAGGAAGCAGCCGCCCAAAGCAAGGCCAAGAAGATACTCAAGGAAGCAGAGCAGGCTGGCGAACACCTGAAGAAGCAACGCCAGCTGGAGGCCAAAGAAAAGTTCCTGCAGTTGAAAGCAGAGCATGAGAAAGAGACCAACCAGAAAAATAACACCCTTAATCAGCGTGAAAATAGTATTCGACAGAAGGAACAGTCTGTCAACCAGAAGCTGGAAAACCTGAACCGTGAGAAACAAGAGGTAGAAAACCAACGTAAGAACCTGGAGCGGCTCACCGAAATCAGTGACAAGAAGCAGAAAGAGGTGGAGCAGCTCAAAGCGCAGCACATCAAACAATTGGAAACCATCGCTGGTCTTTCGGCCGAAGAAGCCAGCGCACAGCTTATCGAGAACCTTAAAGAAGAGGCACGCTCAAAGGCAGTCATCCAGATCAAAGATATCGTGGATGAGGCCAAACTCACTGCTACAAAGGAAGCTAAGAAAGTGGTTATCCAAACCATACAACGTACGGCTACCGAAAGTGCCATTGAAAATACGGTATCTATCTTCAACATTGAGAACGATGAAATCAAGGGTCGTATTATCGGTCGCGAAGGCCGTAATATCCGGGCACTCGAAGCCGCTACGGGTGTGGAGATTATCGTCGATGATACCCCCGAGGCCATCATCTTATCCGGGTTTGACCCAGTGCGCCGGGAAATCGCGCGACTGGCCCTGCATCGCTTGGTGACGGATGGGCGGATACACCCAGCCCGCATCGAAGAGATCGTGGCGAAGACCAAAAAGCAGATCGAGGACGAGATTGTGGAAATCGGTGAGCGGACGGTGATCGACCTTGGCATCCACGGGCTCCATCCCGAGTTGATCCGGATGGTAGGTCGGATGCGTTACCGCTCATCCTATGGGCAGAACCTACTGCAGCACTCGCGCGAGGTAGCTAATTTCGCTGCTACGATGGCATCAGAGTTGGGGCTCAACGTAAAGTTGGCGAAGCGTGCCGGATTGTTGCATGACATCGGTAAAGTGCCGGATGATAACCCGGAGTTGCCGCATGCCATCCTTGGGATGCAATTGGCCGAGAAATATAAAGAACATCCTGAGGTGTGCAATGCCATCGGTGCCCACCACGATGAGGTAGAGATGACCTCGCTGATATCGCCGGTTGTGCAAGCATGTGATGCCATTTCGGGTGCCCGTCCCGGTGCCCGTCGTGAAGTGGTAGAGAATTATATCAAGCGGCTCAAGGAACTGGAGGAACTGGCGCTGTCGTATCCCGGCGTGGAGAAGACTTTTGCCATCCAAGCCGGTCGGGAATTACGGGTGGTGGTTGAAAGCGAACGCGTATCTGACCAGGAAGCCGAGTTATTGGCAGCAGATATATCAACCCGGATACAGACAGAAATGACCTATCCCGGGCAAATAAAGGTGACGGTGATTCGCGAAACGCGGTCGGTTTCTTACGCGAAATAGGCAGCGCGCAAAAAGTAGAGAGCAAAAAGCAAAAGCATAAACATCAATCGTGAGTCGCAGGGCAGGAGTTAAGAAGAACAATGTGCAGGAAGTGCCGAAGCGGCCGGTAGATCAGTATTTCGATACCTTCAACCGGCAATACCAGCATCCGGTCAACCGGGCAATCCAATGGATCGCAATTCCTGCTTTCGCATTTGGTGTTTTGGGTTTGGTGTGGATGATACCATTTCCCGAAATAGCCTTTTTGAAAAAGCATGGTTATGATACCTTCGTAAACTGGGGTTCGTTTTTTATTGCCGGCGTGGTCTATTACTACCTTCGCCTAGCACCAACCTTGTCTTACGCCATGCTGCTCACTATCGGGCTGTTTAGTTTTTTTATCGTTCAGCTGGAATATGTGGAGCAAGCCGGTGGGCCAGCAGTATGGTCGGTATGCGCGTGCCTGCTGATGGCATCGCTGTTGGCGTTGTATCTCGGTAAAAATATGGAAAAGGTAGCCGTTCCGTTCCGGAGTTTCCTTAAGTTATTGTTGGTAGGACCTATCTGGCTCTGGCATTTTGTATTTAAGAAATTGAATATACCCTATTGAGGTTGGTTTACCCATACCTTCTCGACAACGCCCCCAATCCGACCGTGTATCCGTAAGCGGCAAACTGGAATTTGAGGTTATTGATATGCTGTAGGCGTTCTTCTTTCGGAACCCGCTCTAGGATAAGGATCCGGCAGTAGGCCTCGATCAGTTTAAATCCACGGGTCTCACACAAGGCAATGGCGCGTTGGCTGATTTCCACAAGTTGTGGGTTGTTTGCCGAATTTCCCGCCTGCAAGTGGAAGATAACATACAGGAGTTGGTAGGTGGAATTCTGATGTGTATTCAATGAAAGATGGCTCACGCGATACAATGCCTCGTCAACACTTCCATTCTCCCATAAGTAAAACGCGCTGATCAGCATCGTTACATCGGCTTCGAACCCGTTTGCTACCTGTGTTGTGGTTTTCTGTAACCTTTCGTTTAGGAGTTCCTGGTAGGGTAGGGCAATGGCCTTATTTCCAGATGCCTTAATGTAAAGGTAGAGCAATACATCCACATGGAATGGTACTGCCAGCCGTTTGGATAGCGGCAAGCGATAGGATAACGCATTCAATTCACGTACGACGTTGGGGTCAATGGTTCCGCCCTTATAGCGCTGGTATAGGTAAGATAGCAGAAGGAAGGGGTTGATGGCAAATGGTGCGTATGACTCCGGCAGCATGGCAGCCAGCGGTTCGAGTTGTTTAAGCAGCGCTTCTTCGTCCCATTGAAGTAGGGCGATGGTGGCAAGCTTGCTGCGTAGCGCAATTTGATGCGTGCTTGTAAGGTCAAAATAAAGCAGCCGCTCGAGATTAGGTTCGAAGTCGGTCTGGAAACTAATGTACCGGAGCATATAGTCCAGAAATGCGGCATCCTGAAGCTCCGCATTTATTTTTTCCCGCATGGTTGTATCGCGTTTGGCAAGCCGGTAAAGGCCATCGCAAACGAAGGTGATGACTTCGAAGATTTCGTCTTTGATAAAGGGGATATGCTCCAATTGGTTCACCAGTTGTAAATCGGCCGACTTGATTTGGAACAGCAGCAACCATTTGAGCTGTTCTGTTTTCGCGTGGTCATCGAAAGGCGATTTATTTATCGCCTCGATGAGCTCAGCCGTTCCCGCCCCTTTATGTTCGCCGATTAATTCGAGCGCAATAAAGTAATTCGCAATGCTATTTGATTGGAACTGCACCACCGTTTGCTGTCGTACGTCGAGATCGCCATTCGTTTCGTGGACTAAGCCCGAATAAAGTAGGTCGTTGTAGGCTACACGGTGCTGTCTGATGGTAGGGTAAGCTTGTTTCCGGCTGATCTGCAGCCTACCGTCCTGTTGTTCGATTACGGGCGACAGCTCTTCCAGGAGCGACTGTTTACCCAACGTATTTACACCGTTGAAGACCTTCTTTTTCAGGTACTGCGTAATAACGAGGTACTCTTCAAATGGCGTCACCTGGTAAGGGTCTAGGCGATCGCCCACCAGCTCATAATAGTACTGGAAAAACAACGGTGTGTGTATGAGTTGCGTATTCCGGGTTTTCTGCAACGGGTAGGCCCTGAAGGATCCATTGATGTTTTGGGCCAATTGATGGAGCTCGGTGTGTGTGAACGCGGGCATGCCGGCAGCCTCCCTTGCTTCTCCGTTATGTTGCATTGAAAACCACTGCGGGTTGATGACCGTTTCTTTGAATAAGCTCTCGAATTTCAGCAATGAGGCCGTGCGCAGCATCAACACGATGCGGAACCAACTAAACTGGGCGAAGTGGTTGACCATATCCATGAATTGGCAAATGACCATGTGGAATTGCCGGTCGGCCACCAAGTCGCTGTGCAGCTCATCGATAACGAGATAGAAATTGCCGGGGGCTCCCATACGGTGATCTTCCATAAAGGCATCGAGGAGGTCGGTGGTTTCAAAACCGAGGAGGTGCGCCAGCCAACGGTTGCTATGGTAACCAAATGCGGTGCCCTGCAGCAGCGACAGTCCGTTGGTGAAAAGGTAGATATCGTTGGATGAATCTACATAGATCTGACTGATCTGTTTTTCGACCCAACGCGATACCCCGATGGTTTTCCCACATCCTACGGGCCCATGGAGGATACCGGTGGTTGCCCCGCTATTCGTAAAGCGCTCGGCAAATTGACTGACATATTCCCGGTCGACGGTCAAATGGTAGGGGATACCGCACTTATACTTGTTGCTTTGGATATTGAAAAGACTGATTTTCGTCGCGTTCAGGGAAATCTCGCTCCACGAGCGTTGCTGTACGGTTTGCAATTTGTGGTGCTCCAAATCGGTGTAGAAGCTGTCCCAGCTTTCGAAGCCACAGTACTCTGCCAGGGCGTTCATGGTGTAGATAGAAGGCTGGTGTACTGATGAGGCAAAACCGAATACCCGCTTAAGTGTTGTTTCGCTTACACTCTTATTGGTACTTTCTTTGATTTCCAATGCCAGACGGTAGCAATCTGCCGGCACAAGCTGGGTAATTTCCGCTTTTGTTAATACGAGCGCTTTTAACTTATCAAAATAAGTGTGTAAATATGTTTTCATACGTAGATAGTAGATGTTTAAAGCGACGATTGCTTTACGTTATCAACGGATTCGATTTAAGCGTTGATTGATTGTTCGGATCGTCGGTTGTCAAAAAGGTAGCATACAATTGTGTTTTTCGTTCGTATTCGTTGTTCGGCAGCTGTCCCTTTTTTTCAACAGCCAATGCTTCGTTTTTTGCAACAAGCAAAGGCTTGTGAGCAAAAATACCATATTTTTTTCGTTTCCAAAGAAACTAATGCAATGAATAATTTGAATATCCGTTCATCCAATACCTGTTAAAATCCAGCGGTATACGAGGGTTGTCATCTCCTGATTGCCGTTGTTATAACCTCCCAGTATGGGGCAAATAAATGCGTATTTAAAGGTTTTATGGGCCAAATCTAAAGAAAACAGCTGGAAGGTCGTCGCTTTTCAAGTTACGTGAACAAAACGAACAGCAACTATTAAAATGAACACAGTGAATAAAGGTTTGGTGTAAGTACCACCCTATATTTGCGTGTAAAGCGGGAGGTTGGGCGTGGATGAAGGGGAAAATAGACACTTCCGAAGAGCGAGGCCGCTCTCCAGAAATGTCAAAACATCTACCGGTAAAAGAATTGCAATAACCGTACCGTTTTCGTCTGAAAAATGTTTTTTCATATAATTCATTGACAGACAACACTTAATGGAGGGTTTTCTACTTATGACCGACTCCATTACCTACGAAAGAAAAACATAGGTCCGCCGCGAGGACCAAGGAGTACAAGCGGTGGCCGAACAGATAACATCTATTGATAAACAATTTACGATTATAATCCCATAGCTGAATGGAAACATTATCTACTTATCCGAAATCTTCTTTTTTTCGTTTTTTCTACACACTCGTGCTTGTTCCATTGTTGCTTGTTTCGCCAGGTTTGGTGGGGGAGGTGATGGGGCAGGGGACAAAGGAGTTAGCCGTTGTCTATGACGATGATAACGTTGCCGGGGTAGCAAATGCAAATGTTGATAATGATCAGTTTGCAACGCTGAATGCTTGGCCGGGCGCTTTGTTCGGAGCCGGGAAGTATAATGGCAAGATTGGATTCCAGTTTTCAACCGAATTGCCGGCTAATACAACGACCTATGTGCGCATCGGTGCTGAGGAAGCCGGGTTGTTGGATGCATTACTGGGAGGCAGCGTTGGGAATCTTTTAACAGGGCTGGTTGATGGTTTGTTGCTTGGTGATCATTTCTTCAAAGTAGAGGTCTATAATAATGGAGGTACTTCGCTTTTAAGTGCGAATAGTAAAAATGGTTTCCCTGATATCCGGTTGAAACTGGTACGCAACGCGGAAGGGCACTACTTATTAGCAATTACGCCGGATGCCGCATATAATCAGGTGGTCATCGAAAATCAAAGTGATGCCGCAGTCGGAGCGCTTGCTCCAGTAAAACATCTTTTCGTATATAATGCCTATTATTTAGCTGGCTCGACAGATTGTACACCTGCTTCCGCCACATCATTCGATGGCACGGGCATTACCCTTGATCTGTTGGAACTCGGAAATACAGGCGTAACCGACCCTCACTTTGCGATTGATGGCGATGCGGATAATACATTTTCGGAGATCAACGTAGGGTTATTGGGCGTTGCGGCATCCATGTCGCAATATATTGACTTCCCAGTACCCGCTACACCACAACACCATTTTACCCTAAAACTGGCTATCAATACCAGTGAAACACTCAGTGCTGAGTTATTAGGTGCATATGAGATCGTGGCGTGGAACGGTACAGAGGAAGTGTACAAGCGCTCGTTGGCAGGAGGTATTATCAACGGGCTGGATGCGCTATCGCTTTTGCAAAGCGGTCAGCCCGCGACATTCACCTTTGGCCCTTCGAAAGTATTCGATCGCATCGAAATCCGCGTGAATGCACTCATCGGCGCTAGTCTCGCAAGTTCATCTGTGAAAGTATACGATGTGAAACGCTATGGCCCCGGATGCCCAGATCCGAATCTGCCGACGCCGACTGCGACACCTGGCCCGTTGGAAATCCCGTCTTGTGCATCGGAGCTCGTGGCTTTTAAAAATGTTGATTTCGCAGCAAATGCAACTGACGGCAATAACGAAACCTATGCTACTATAAACGCGAACAATGGTACGTTGTTGGTCAACTCGCCTGTTGCCGGTTATCTCGAAATGGAGTTGCCTGAAACGCTTCCAGCCAACAAGACCTCCTATATACGCATAGATGTAGAGGACGATATACTCGACCGCTTGGTAAACGGCGCGATTGGCCAGCTTGTTTCCGGTGTGGGTGGATTGTTATTGGGAGACCATTATTTTACCGTCGAGGCAAAACTGACTGAAGGCGGTGCTGCTGTTCTTTCCGGTTCCAGCGCCAACACCTTCGATACGACGACAGGTGGGGTGGTAACAATCGTTCAAGACAAGATCGGACGGTATTACATCGCTATAACGCCCAATTCGGCTTACCAGTACATCCGGATTACCGATCATGTTTCCAGTGTTCTGGGAACAGGTGTTCAAAAATCCATGAAGGTGTTTAACTTGTGCTATGAGACAAGTGACAACACGTGTTTCCCCGCTTTTGCCACTTCGGCCGATGGCTCTGGTTTAACTGTAGGTATATTGGATAACGGTGCCGGCGTAACCAACGCCGACAACGCGATCAGCGATAATTCATCCGACTATTCCGAAATCAGCCTAGGAACGGTTGCTGTTGCCGCTGAAGTAAATCAAACCATCTATTTCAATGGCCCATCAACAATAGGTGACGAATTGAAAGTACGGGTGCAAGTGGGAGCGCCTAGCCTTTTAGATGTAAATGCACTTGGAAGGTATAAAATACAAACCTACTTGGGTGACCAATTAGTCGATGACTTTACACTCCAAGACGGATTGATTGCCGGTTTGAATGTACTGAACATCTTTGAATCCGGAGGAATCACAACCGTTAGTTATGTTCCCACCGGGGCCTATGATCGCGTCGTAGTCGGACTGAATTCGTTGGCAAGTACCGGTCTCACGCCACCACTACGTTTATATAGTGTGAAACGGATCGGCGCGGATTGCCCGCCGGATCCGGCTACTTTATCTCCTTTTGAAAACCCGACTTGTGCCGATGATTTAATCGACGCATCCAATGCCGACGATATTCAAAACCTGTTTGATAATGATTTTGATACCTACGCGACTTTAAATTCAGGTGCAGGCAGTTTATTGGGTATCGGACAGTTTGAAGGGTTTGTTGAATTAGGCTTCGGCGGACCGGTACCGGCGAACACCACATCGTATGTACGTATTGATTTTGAGCCTACTTTACTGAACGGATTATTAGGTGGAAGTCTCGGCGGTACACTCGCCGGAATTGTGGATGGTGTATTACTGGGTAACCACTATTTCTCAGTGGAAGTGAAGAACGGTGCTGGAACTTCGGTACTATCAGGCGCAAGTAATAATGGGTTCGATGCGAACACCGATCGGATCCGGATTGTCCAGGATAATCTGGGTCGCTATTACATTGCAGTTACCCCGGGTCTGGAATATCAATCCATTCGGATTACCGATCATACGAATTCCGCGGTTGGGTTATTGGCCCAACCGAATACGATGAATGTGTATGGCATATGCTACGATACACCGCTTATTGATTGCACCCCTCCGTTTGCTACATCGTTCGATGGATCAGGACTGACCTTGGACGCAGGCGGGCTTTCCGGTGTAGGGGTAACCAATGCACCACACGCTATTGATGGCAATTCAACCAACTATTCAGAAATCAGTTTGGGTACTGCGGGCATTGGTGCCACAGTTAAACAGTATATCTACTTTAATAGGCTTGCCGATGCCGATGACCAGGTCGATGTGACGATTTCGTTCGGTACCGGTGCTGTGGACCTCTCACTGGTTGGCAATATCGAATTGAAGGCATACAATGGTTTGACCGAAGTGGCCGTGTTGGATTGGCAGAGTGGCATTATCAATGGTGTTAACGTAATAAACCTCCTCAATAATGGGGGACAGGCGACGGTTCCTTTCACGCCAGGAGTAGCTTTCGACCGGATCTCAGTAGGTATTAACGCCTTGGTTTCTGCCAGTGCGTTGCCTGCATTGCGGCTGTATGAAGTAACCAAAGTGTGTGATATCGCTGCACCACAATTCGAAAGCTGGAAAAGCTACGTGCTTCCCGGTACACAAACTGCAGTGGCCGGTGGTGAAGAGATTACGTATACCATCCACATAAGGAATACGGGAACGACCGACATGAACGGGTTTGTCATCGCCGATGGCGTGCCCTCACATACCACCTACGTCCCCGCTTCTGGAGGAACCCTGGACGGTGATACGGTAAGGTTCGACAATATCAACGTGGCAGCAGGTGCTACGGAAACCGTGAGTTTCAAGGTGCTTGTAGACGAGGATTTGACGGGCGTTACCGAAATCGGTAACGTAGCCAAAATTAAGGCCAATCCGGACGATACCGGTACCGAGACGGTACCTCCGGCAGACAACGACGATCCGACCGCTGGGCCAGACCCAACAGCTACGCCGGGTACGCATACGGTAGTTCCCGTTGATCCGATAACCTCACTGGTTTCCTGGAAGAGTTATGTCGTGGATGGTGATGCTTCCATTAATGCAGTCGGTGGCGGCGAGTCCGTGGCATACACGATTTTCGTCCGGAATACCGGTAACCAAACATTAACTAATGTAACGATTGCAGATGCCATTCCGACGGGTACGAGTTACGCGTCCGGCGGAACACTTAGCGGTAGTGACGTGACTTTCACCATTGCATCTATCGGGGTTGGGCAAACGTCTCCGGGACAAACGTTCTATGTGACCGTCGACGAAGATTTGACAGGCCTTAACGTAATCAGGAATGTAGCGACCGTCGGTGCTGACGGTGTGCCGCCTGCGGATAGCTACCCGCCAGTGGATAACGATACCCCTACTGATCCCGACGATGGGGGTCCAACAGGAACCGATATCCCTGTTACTCCGTTGCACGACATCGACTTTACGAAGAATGGAGTTAGTAATAACAGCGAAAGTACCGGAAAAGCTGAGGTGGGTGATGAGATTACCTATACCCTGACGGTTACCAATACCGGCAATAAAGCGTTGACGAATATCTTGGTAGTCGATTATGTACCGACGAACTTAACCATTACCGACAATGGTGGCGGTACAATAAATGGAACCGATTTGGAATTTACCATCGCTTCCCTGGCTGTTGGCGCGACGGAAACTTTCGAGTTCACCGCGCAAGTGGCGAGCCTCGATGTGTCGTTCCCGCCAATTGATAATGAAGCTGTGGCCACCTATCGCAATGAAGATAATACCGGTGATAAGACGGAAACGGCTATATTCCGCATACAAACCAATTGTACGTTGGCGATAGCCACCGATATCGTAGTAGTCGATGCCGAAGTCTGTGAAGGAACCTCTGTGACCTTGACGGCCTCTTCGACGGTGATCAATCCGATATTCAATTGGTACGCTGATGCGGCATTAACCGAGTTGGTTTTTACAGGTCCCGAACTATCGATCAACCCGGTCGAGGCAGGAACCTATTATGTAACCGTTATCGGGGAAGGAATTTGTGAAAACGTGCCGGGTACGGCGAAAGAAGTCACGGTAACGGTAAATCCGGCACCGGAAGTTGTCCTGACCGATCCCGCATCCTATTCCATCGAAGTTGGAGGGACGGTTGCCGTTCCGGGCTACAATGAATTGCCTGGCGTAAGCTATGAATGGGTAGATCAAACCGGAACCCGGGTGACGGCATTCGGTCCATTTGATGCCGTTGGCACATACACCTATACGCTTATCGCTACTGACGATGTTACGGGTTGCCAGACGGCCGTGACTGTTGTTGTGAATGTGTATAACCCGGGTGAATGTCCCCCGGTATTCTCACGCGTTTACAATGATGCAGCCAATAACGGTACGGTTGCGACATTATTAGGTATTCTCACGTTAGGTAATGTGGAGTCACCACAGGCAGCGGCCTCTCCGGACGTGACAACCTACTCGACGATATCGGAATTGGCGGCAACCAGTCTGCTTGGACTAACCGGTGAGACTTCGCAAACGCTGACCTGGAACAGCGATATCCCGGCAGGTACACCGGTAACGGTTAAATTAGGTAAAGAATATGGTGTCGCAGGTGTTATCGGCGGGATTTATGTCCAAGCGATCGATGCCAGTGGAAATGATGTGGGCAGCCGTCAGTGGGTTGACCCGAATCTGGCTTCGGTCGTCAATGGCGTGAATGTATTCGAGTACACCTTTGCCCCGACGCAAGATTACCGTGGCGTGCGGATAGCACTTTCATCAGTGCTCAATTTAGTTCAGTCTGCCCGTATTTACAACGCATATTACCACGAAGCTGGTACAGCGGACTGCGCTGCTCCAAACGGTGTGGTGGATGTGTTGGAAGGCATGGAGTTTCCGATTGGTGCGGTCAATTTAACCACAGGATTGGTAAGTGTATCAAATCCGTGGAATGCAGTTGACGAAGAGGAAACCACTTTTGCTTCCCTTAATAATGTGATAGGTGCAAATGTCTATACCAAATTGGAAGTGGCTTATGGTACTCCAGCACTGGCGGGAGATACCGTGACCATTAACATAGGCAAACCAGGTTCCTTATTGGATGTTGGTTTATTAACAGCCTTTAAGATTCAACCCTATTTAGGGAATGCGGCTGTAGGAGACCCAATTGAAAGCACCTCTTCATTATTAGAAATCCACCTTTTAGATGATGAGGCATTTGCAAATATTACCTATGTAGCCGACGCTCCATTCGATCGGATTAAGATTTTGTTCGGAGGTGTAGCCAATTTATTGGATCAATTACAGGTATACGAAATAACCCGTACCATTCCGACACCAGTTGTGGGTCCAAATGGTGATAATACATTTGAAATTTGTCCTGGAGGAGATATCTCTATTCCTGACCCCGACGATTGTACCACCTATATTTTATATACGACCGTTAATGGAAGTACGGTTGCGGATGTACCAAGTTTACCATCCGGAACCCATACGCTGTACTTACAAACCGTTCGTTTCGGTTCCTGTGAGGTCGGCGAGCGCACACCGATTACCGTTGTGGTAAAAGACGCACCTGCACCTACGTTAAACGAATTGGAGCAGGAATTCTGTGAAATCGATGCGCCTACTGTTGCCGACTTGGATGAAAGCGGAGCAATGGGTACCCTAATTTGGTACTTGGCACCAACAGGCGGTACAGCGCTCAATCCAACTGACGCGCTTGTTAGTGGAACATATTACGCTTCGCAAATCACAGACGGTTGTGAAAGTATAATACGTACGGAGGTAACCGTAACTGTTACGGCAACACCCCCACCTGCGTTGACCCAATTGGATCAGGTCTTCTGCGAAATCATTGAGCCGACGGTAGCAAGCTTGAATACAGCTGGTGCGATCGGTACGGTACTTTGGTATGAAGCACCATCGGGCGGTACCCCGCTTGATCCAACCACAGCGCTGGTTGACGGTATGTACTACGCCGCACAAGTGGGCAACAACTGCGAAAGCGTGTTGCGCACTGAAGTCGAGGTGACCATCACCAAGACACCTGCTCCGACCTTGACGAACCTCGACCAGATCTTCTGCGAGATCGATATGCCTACGGTTGCCAATCTGGATACGGACGGTGCCACCGGTACGGTGATCTGGTACACGGCAGCCACCGGCGGTACGCCACTGGCAGCTACGGATGCACTGGTAGACGGTATGTACTACGCAGCACAAGTGGGCAACAACTGCGAAAGTGTTTTGCGCACGGAAGTCGAGGTGACCATCACCAAGACACCTGCTCCGACCTTGTCGAACCTCGACCAGATCTTCTGCGAGATCGATATGCCTACGGTTGCCAATCTGGATACGGACGGTGCCACCGGTACGGTGATCTGGTACACGGCAGCCACGGGCGGTACGCCACTGGCGGCTACGGATGCACTGGTCGACGGTATGTATTACGCAGCACAAGTGGGCCACAACTGCGAAAGTGTTAACCGCACGGAAGTCGAGGTGACCATCACCAAGACACCTGCGCCGACCTTGACGAACCTCGACCAGATCTTCTGCGAGATCGATATGCCTACGGTTGCCTATCTGGATACGGACGGTGCCACCGGTACGGTGATCTGGTACACGGCAGCCACGGGCGGTACGCCACTGGCGGCTACGGATGCACTGGTCGACGGTATGTACTACGCAGCACAAGTGGGCAACAACTGCGAAAGTGTTAACCGCACGGAAGTCGAGGTGACCATCACCAAGACACCTGCGCCGACCTTGACGAACCTCGATCAGATCTTCTGCGAGATCGATATGCCTACGGTTGCCGACCTGAATACAGCGGGTGCCACCGGTACGGTGATCTGGTACACGGCAGCCACAGGCGGTACGCCACTGGCAGCTACGGATGCACTGGTTGACGGTATGTACTACGCAGCACAAGTGGGCAACAACTGCGAAAGTGTTAACCGCACGGAAGTCGAGGTGACCATCACCAAGACACCTGCGCCGACCTTGACGAACCTCGATCAGATCTTCTGCGAGATCGATATGCCTACGGTTGCCGACCTGAATACAGCGGGTGCCACCGGTACGGTGATCTGGTACACGGCAGCCACAGGCGGTACGCCACTGGCAGCTACGGATGCACTGGTAGACGGTATGTACTACGCAGCACAAGTGGGCAACAACTGCGAAAGTGTTTTCCGCTCGGAAGTCGAGGTGACCATCACCAAGACACCTGCGCCGACCTTGACGAACCTCGACCAGATCTTCTGCGAGATCGATATGCCTACGGTTGCCTATCTGGATACGGACGGTGCCACCGGTACGGTGATCTGGTACACGGCAGCCACAGGCGGTACGCCACTGGCAGCTACGGATGCACTGGTTGACGGTATGTACTACGCAGCACAAGTGGGCAACAACTGCGAAAGTGTTAACCGCACGGAAGTCGAGGTGACCATCACCAAGACACCTGCGCCGACCTTGACGAACCTCGATCAGATCTTCTGCGAGATCGAGATGCCTACGGTTGCCCACCTGGATACGGCCGGTGCTACCGGTACGGTGATCTGGTACACGGCCGCCACCGGCGGTACGCCACTGGCAGCTACGGATGCGCTGGTAGACGGCACCTAGTATGCTGCGCAAGTCGGCAACAACTGCGAAAGTGTTTTCCGCTCGGAAGTCGAGGTGACCATCACCAAGACACCTGCGCCGACCTTGACGAACCTCGACCAGATCTTCTGCGAGATCGACATGCCTACGGTTGCCAATCTGGATACGGACGGTGCTACCGGTACGGTGATCTGGTACACGGCCGCCACGGGCGGTACGCCACTGGCAGCTACGGATGCACTGGTCGACGGCATGTACTACGCCGCACAAGTGGGCAACAACTGCGAAAGCGTTAACCGCACGGAAGTCGAGGTGACCATCACCAAGACACCTGCGCCGACATTAACGAACCTCGATCAGATCTTCTGCGAGATCGATATGCCTACGGTTGCCGACCTGGATACGGACGGTGCCACCGGTACGGTGATCTGGTACACGGCAGCCACAGGCGGTACGCCACTGGCAGCTACGGATGCGCTGGTTGACGGCACCTATTATGCTGCGCAAATCGGCAACAACTGCGAAAGTGTTAACCGCACTGAAGTCGAGGTGACCATCACCAAGACACCTGCGCCGACGTTGACGAACCTCGATCAGATCTTCTGCGAGATCGACATGCCTACGGTTGCCGATCTGGATACGGACGGCACTACCGGTACGGTGATCTGGTACACGGCAGCTACTGGCGGTACGCCACTGGCGGCTACGGATGCACTGGTTGACGGCATGTACTACGCAGCACAAGTTGGCGACAACTGCGAAAGCCTGTTGCGTACAGAAGTCGAGGTGACCATCACCAAGACGCCCGCACCGACGTTGACGAACCTCGATCAGATCTTCTGCGAGATCGATATGCCTACGGTTGCCGACCTGGATACGGACGGTGCCACCGGTACGGTGATCTGGTACACGGCAGCCACAGGCGGTACGCCACTGGCAGCTACGGATGCGCTGGTTGACGGCACCTATTATGCTGCGCAAATCGGCAACAACTGCGAAAGTGTTAACCGCACTGAAGTCGAGGTGACCATCACCAAGACACCTGCGCCGACGTTGACGAACCTCGATCAGATCTTCTGCGAGATCGACATGCCTACGGTTGCCGATCTGGATACGGACGGCACTACCGGTACGGTGATCTGGTACACGGCAGCTACTGGCGGTACGCCACTGGCGGCTACGGATGCACTGGTTGACGGCATGTACTACGCAGCACAAGTTGGCGACAACTGCGAAAGCCTGTTGCGTACAGAAGTCGAGGTGACCATCACCAAGACGCCCGCACCGACGTTGACGAACCTCGATCAGATCTTCTGCGAGATCGATATGCCTACGGTGGCTAGCCTGAATACGGACGGTGCCACCGGCACGGTGATCTGGTATGAAACAGCGACAAGCACCACGCCATTGGCGGCTACGGATGCGCTGGTTGACGGCATGTACTACGCGGCGCAAGTGGGCGACAACTGCGAAAGCCTGTTGCGCACCGAAGTCGAGGTAACCATCACCAAGACACCGGCACCGACATTAACAAACCTCGACCAGATCTTTTGCGAGATCGATATGCCTACGGTTGCCGACCTGAACACGGACGGCGCGACCGGCACGGTGATTTGGTACACGACAGCCACGGGCGGTACGCCACTGGCGGCTACGGATGCGCTGGTTGACGGTATGTACTATGCTGCGCAAGTGGGCGACAACTGCGAAAGCTTGTTGCGCACCGAAGTTGAGGTGACCATCACCAAGACACCGGCACCAACGTTGACGAATCTCGATCAGATCTTCTGCGAGATCGATATGCCTACGGTTGCCGACCTGAATACGGACGGTGCCACCGGCACGGTGATCTGGTATGAAACAGCGACAAGCACCACGCCATTGGCGGCTACGGATGCGCTGGTTGACGGCATGTACTACGCGGCGCAAGTGGGCGACAACTGCGAAAGCCTGTTGCGCACCGAAGTCGAGGTAACCATCACCAAGACACCGGCACCGACATTAACAAACCTCGACCAGATCTTTTGCGAGATCGATATGCCTACGGTTGCCGACCTGAACACGGACGGCGCGACCGGCACGGTGATTTGGTACACGACAGCCACGGGCGGTACGCCACTGGCGGCTACGGATGCGCTGGTTGACGGTATGTACTATGCTGCGCAAGTGGGCGACAACTGCGAAAGCTTGTTGCGCACCGAAGTTGAGGTTACCATCACCAAGACACCGGCACCTACATTCACGAATCTCGATCAGATCTTATGCGAGATCGATAGGCCTACGGTTGCCGACCTGAACACGGACGGCGCGACCGGCACGGTGATTTGGTACACGACAGCCACGGGCGGTACGCCATTGGCGGCTACGGATGCGCTGGTTGACGGCTTGTACTACGCGGCGCAAGTGGGCGACAACTGCGAAAGCTTGTTGCGCACCGAAGTTGAGGTGACCATCACGGTTACACCTGCGCCAACCATAGACAACGCGGCACCTGAGTTCTGCGAAACCGATAACATGACGTTGGCGGACCTACAGGTAATGGGTACGGATATCAAGTGGTACGCTTCGGCGACGTCGACAGACGTACTTCCAGCAACGACCGTACTGGCCGACGGCGTAACGTACTACGCTACACAAACGGGCGACAACTGCGAAAGTGCAGCCCGGTTAGCAGTAACACCGGTCATAAACGACTGTACTTCGTTGTTGTCTATTACGAAAACAGCCGATGCAGACCGTGCTACGGCAGGCGAAAGCATCAGCTTCACCTTGACCATCACCAACGAAGGACCGGGTGCCATGCACAGCGGCGATGTCATCAAACTTGGTGAACGCCCGAGCACTGGCCTCATGGTTACAGGTTATGAAGTAACCAGTGGCAACGCTACGGTTGCTGGAACAGGTAACGCTGCCACAGTGACCACCAATGCGATGATTCCGGTAGGCGGCACCATTACGCTGACCGTAACCGCCGACGTGGATGTGGATGCCCCGGAAACGATTACCAACGGCATCGACGTGTGGGGCCCAGATAAGGATCCGGAGACCGATCCGAAAGATGACGACGACGATACGCCGCCAATTCCAGTGGATCGCGTATCGAACCTGAGCATTACGAAGGTGGCCGACGAGGCCCGCGTGAAGGCAGGCGAAAGCACCAGCTTTACGCTGACCATCACCAACGACGGACCTTCGGTCATCAATGTGGGTGAGGATATTAGTCTGACCGAACGTCCGGGCGAAGGGGTAACCATCACCGGCTACGAAGTGACCAGCGGTGCAGCTACGGTTGCCGGCAACGTGAATACAGCCGTACTTACCACAACCGGCAAGATCGCCGTGGGCGGTACCATCGTGGTGAAAGTAACGGCCGACATCGCTGCCGATGCGGGTGAAACCATCACCAACGGTATCACGGTTTGGGGACCTGATAAGGATCCGGAAACTGACCCAGAAGATGACAAAGACGATACGCCACCGATTCCGGTGGATCATGAGGCTACGTTGAGCATCACTAAGGTTGCCGATGATGCCCGTGTGGTAGCCGGCGGAAGCACCAGCTTCACGCTGACCATCACCAACGACGGCCCGGCGGTAATCGCCAGTGGCGAGGTGATTAGCTTGGGTGAACGTCCGGGCGAAGGGGTAACCATCACCGGCTACGAGGTGACCGCCGGCAGTGGAACCATCGCCGGAGCGGGTAACTCCGCAACGGTAACGACGAGCGACGTGCTCGCCGTGGGTGGAACGATTGTCGTGAAGGTAACGGCCAGCATCGACGCCGATGCGGGTGAAACCATCACCAACGGCATCGATGTATGGGGACCGGATAAAGACCCAGAAACCGATCCGAAAGATGACGAGGATGATACGCCGCCGATTCCGGTGGACCGTGTGTCGAATCTGAGCATCACCAAGGTGGCCGACGAGGCCCGCGTGAAGGCCGGCGAAAGCACCAGCTTCACGCTGACCATCACCAACGACGGACCATCGGTCATCGAGGTAGGCAAGGACATTAACCTCACGGAACGCCCAGGTGACGGCGTAACCATCACCGGCTACGAAGTGACCAGCGGTGCGGCTACGGTTGCGGGTAGTGGCAATGCAGCCGTACTTACCACAACCGGTAAGATTGCGGTGGGTGGCACCATCGTGGTGAAAGTAACGGCCGACGTCGCAGCCAATGCGGGTGAAACCATCACCAATGGTATCACCGTTTGGGGTCCTGATAAAGATCCGGAAACTGATCCGGAAGATGATAAGGATGATACGCCGCCGATACCGGTGGATCACGTGTCGAACTTAAGCATTACGAAAGTGGCCGACGAGGCGCGTGTGCGGGCCGGTGAAAGCACCAGCTTCACGCTGACCATCACCAACGACGGTCCGGCAGTAGTGGCCAGCGGCAAAGTCATCAGCCTTACTGAACGTCCGGGCGATGGGGTAACCATCACGGGTTACGAAGTGACCAGCGGAAATGGTACGGCTGCGGGCAGTGGTAATACGGCTACCGTAACGACCAGCGAAGCCATCGCCGTGGGCGGTACCATTGTGGTGAAAGTAACGGCCGACATCGCAGCCAATGCGGGTGAGACCATCACCAACGGCATCGATGTATGGGGACCGGATAAAGATCCGGAAACCGATCCGAAGGACGATGAAGACGATACGCCGCCGATTCCGGTGGACCACGTATCGGTACTCAGCATCACCAAGGTGGCCGATGATGAGCGCGTGATTGCGGGCGGTACCACGTCGTTTACAGTGACGGTAACCAATAACGGTCCGGCAACCATTGCGGTGGGCAAAACCATCGCCGTGGAAGAACGGCCGAGCGACGGCATAACCGTTACGGGCTACGAAGTGACGTCCGGAAATGCGACGGTTAGCGGCAGCGGCAACAGTCCGCAGCTCACCGCAACCGCAGCCATCGACGTGGGTGGCACGATTACATTCACCGTGTCGGCCGATGTAACCGCACCTGCGGGATCGACGATCTCCAATGGCATCGCCGTATGGGGACCGGATAAGGACCCGGGTAATGACGATGAAGACGATGAGGACGAAACCCCGGAAATTCCGGTCGACCGTCCGTACACGCTCGATATCGAGAAGGTAGCGGATCAATCGCTGGTAACGGCAGGTGAATCGACCACGTTTACCATAACGGTAACCAACAACGGTCCGCTCGATATCCAGTCCGGTGAAACCATCGTCCTGCGTGAGCGTCCGGGAACAGGCGTGTCCATCACCGGATACGAAATGATCTCAGGTGCGGCAACCGTAATTGGCTCGGCCAACTCAGCGACGCTGACGACCACCGGTGTGGTGGGGGTAGGTGCCACGATTTCCGTACGCATCACCGCCGATGTCGCTGAAACCGCCACGGGCACCATCACCAACGGCATATCCGTTTGGGGTCCCGACGGTAATCCGGATACCGACGAGCCGGATGATGAGGACGATATCGATCCGGTTCCGGTGGATGCAACGCTGCACATCCCGAACGTGTTTACACCGAATGGTGATGGTTTGAACGACCGCTTCGTTATCAAGAACCTGCTGCAATACCAAGGCAGGGAGCTGACCGTGGTGAACAGATGGGGTAACCAAGTGTTCAAGAGCGATAACTACAACAACGATTGGGATGGTGGAAGCCTGGCTGAGGGCACCTACTACTTCATCCTTCGCTACCGCAACGGTGGTGAATGGAAGACGGCAAAAGGTCCTGTAGCCATTATCCGCGTAACCAATCGATAAAAGGATAGGCCTGCCGGGGCAAATCGCTCCGGCAGGCATTACCAATAGAAGCTGAAATGATTACCTCCCAATAAAGGAAAACGAAATGAAAAAGATATTTTTTATCGTACTGATTACCGCATTTGCCGCACCTGCCGTGGCCCAGCAGGTGGCACAGTACAGCCAGTATATGTTCAACGCGCTATACATCAATCCGGCCTACGCCGGGTACCGCGGGCCGCTCAACCTGCATACGTATTACCGCTCGCAATGGACGGGGATGCCCGACGGGCCGCGCACATTGGCACTCGCGGCGGACATGCGCACGGCAAGCGATAATGTGGGGCTCGGGTTTAACCTGATGAGCGACCGTGTGGGCTTGGAAAAACGTATCTATGCGTATGCAAACTATGCCTACCGCCTGCGTGTGGGTTGGGACCCCGAAGACCGACTGGCATTCGGCATCGGCATCGGTGTCATCCATTCGGCCTTCGATAACGCCGGGTGGAATCCCACGGATGCGGAACCGATCAACCTCGAAAATTCGTTCCTACCCGATGCCCGCTTCGGCATCCATTACTCAAACAATACCTTTTTTGCCGGTGTTGGCGTAGATAACCTGATTTCACAGCTTTTCTTTAATGAAGATGCCAGTTCGGCCAAGATGCCGCCGATAACCCAGTATTACCTCAATGTGGGGGGAATCGTTCCGATGACCACCGATATGCTGTTTAAACCATCGGTATTGGTGAAGAATGCCAACCATGCAGGGAATAGGGGGTGGACAACCGATTTGAATGCTGCCGTCATCTTTGCCGAGCAGTTCACCTTCGGCTTGTCATACCGCACCGCCCTGTCGAGCGGTAAGAAGCTGGCCAGCGACCTTTCGCGTCCAAACTCCGTTATTGCCTTGGCAGAGTTTGTTGCCGGCGGGCAGTTCCGGATTGGTTATTCGTTCGACTATGCGTTGAGCAAGTTGCATAACCAAGTAGGAAGTACGCATGAGATATCACTCGGCTATACCATTAACAAAGGAACACAGCGGGTGCGTACGCCACGATATTTCTAAGGGAATTCACTTATTCAATGCTGATACGTACAAAACCATACCGACCCATGAGATTGATTTTTAACAATAAAATTAACTTGATCCTGGCACTTTGCCTGCTGGCTGTGCTACCGTTGCAGGCACAGTACTCCCTGCTGAAGTCTGCCGACCGCGAATTCGATGCATTCAACTTCATCAATGCCATCGAACTGTATCAAAAGGCTTATGACGTGAAGCCCGATATCCGTACGGCCGAGCGATTGGCGGAATCGTATTACCACATCCGCAACTATCGCGAGGCGGAAACCTGGTACGCGCGGCTGGCGAACCACGATGAGGCGAAGATAGACCATATCCTCCAGTACGGCCATATCCTGCGTAACAATTCGAAATTCCGCGAGGCGAAAGCGCAATACCAACGGGTGGCGCTGAAAGCCGAAGGTATCATCACGCAAGAAGAATTGGACGTGCTATATGCGTCGTGCGACTCGGCCGTGGTGTGGCTGGAGAACCCCATAAAGGCGACAGAAATCAAAAACCAAAAGAAATGGAACTCGGCTCAGGCTGAGTTTGGTGCCACTAAGGGACCTGATGGCCTATACTTTGCATCCGACCGGTTTGATGGTGCATCGCACCCCAATGTGATTTACGGGTGGACCGGTAATCCGTACTTGGCGATGTACGTAGCTAAAGACGATGCGGTGAGTAAGGTAGAGGCAAAATGGAGTGATGGTGCCAACCACTTTGGGCCGGCGACCTTCTCAACAGCAAAGAATGAAGTTTATTTTGCGGTGACGCGCAACCTGACACGCGACGAGAAACGCGAAGCGGGTAAGGACGTAACCGTCAATATTGAAATTTTCTCCAACTCCCTGGATGCGGCGAATTGGGGGGAGGGAGCTACCCCGTTCCGCTACAATAACATCACGCAGTGGTCGGTGGGCGATCCGTTCTTGAGTGTTAGCGGCGACACGCTGTACTTCACCTCGGATATGGACGGCGGACTGGGGGGAACAGACATCTACTACGTGGTGCGCCAGTCGGATGGCAACTGGGGTGATGCCATCGCTATGGGGTCAAGCGTGAATACACCGGGCGATGAACGTTTCCCCGGAGTCGACGAAAAAGGCGATTTCTACTTCTCTTCCAATGGCCACCTCGGTATGGGGGGGCTGGATGTGTACCGGCTGGATCGGAGCAGCGTCGCGCCAAAGGCGGTGAACTTGGGATACCCGTTCAACTCGCCGTACGATGACTTTTCCATCCGGTTTGATAAGGATTTGGAAGGCTATGTGGCTTCCGACCGAAGCGGCGGCGTTGGTGCCGACGACATCTACTGGTTCAATTTGAATAAGATTATCCAGATCGATCTGGAAGGCGGGGTGTATAACGCGAAGACAAGGCTACCGGTTACCGGAGCTAAGGTAACGCTTACGCCGGTAGGCGATGAGGCCAATGCCGTAGTGGTCAGTTCGGGTGCCGATGGCAAATTTAAGTTTAACCTTGCCGAGAATGCCGACTATACCTTGACGGCCGAGCAGACCGGTTTCCGTCCGTTCACCCCAATGGCTTTTACGACCTCGGGAATCGATTCGACGACCACGCTGACAAAGGATGTTTTCCTCGCACCGGTGGAAGAAAAAGAGGTAGTGGTGCTGCGCAACATCTACTTCGATTTCGACAAGGCAAACATCCGTCCGGATGCCGCCTTGGAGCTTGATAAGATTGCCGCATTCCTGAATAGCGATCCCAGCACACGGATTGAGCTGAGCGCCCATGCGGATTCGCGGGGTACCCAAGCTTATAACATGAAACTCACCCAACGGCGGGCAGATTCGGCCGTGGCTTACCTCGTGAGCAAGGGAATTGCTACCAACCGCCTCGAGGCCAAAGGTTATGGGTTCAGTAAGCTGGCCAACCATTGCGCCAAAGGTGTGGAATGTACCGAAGAAGAGCACCAGTGGAACAGGCGGGTGGAGTTTTTCGTGATTGAGAGCGACTAGTTACGAGAACTGCTACTTGGTTTGAGCAAATCCATGTAGGGTTTAGGCAAATGCATGTAGGGGTTGCGCGTTCCGTACTCCGGTTTGGGCGAATCCATGTAGGGGTTGCGCGATCCGTACTCCGGTTTGGACGAATCCATGTAGGGTTGGAGCTAATCCATGTAGGGTTTAGGCACATGCATGTAGGGGTTGCGCGATCCGTACTCCGGTTTGGACGAATCCATGTAGGGTTGGAGCTAATCCATGTAGGGTTTAGGCAAATGCATGTAGGGGTTGCGCGTTCCGTACTCCGGTTTGAGCAAATCCATGTAGGGTTTAGGCAAATCCATGTAGGGGTTGCGCGTTCCGTACTCCGGTTTGGGCTAATCCATGTAGGGGTTGAGCGAATCCATGTAGGGTTGGAGCTAATCCATGTAGGGGTTGAGCATATCCATGTAGCGGTTGCGCGTTCCGTACTCCGGTTTGGACGAATCCATGTAGGGTTGGAGCTAATCCATGTAGGGGTTGAGCATATCCATGTAGGGGTTGCGCGAACCGTACTCCGGTTTGGCCTTATCCATGTAGGGTTTGAGCTAAACCATGTAGGGTTTAGGCAAATCCATGGAGGGGTTGCGCGTTCCGTACTCCGGTTTGGGCTAATCCATGTAGGGGTTGAGCATATCCATGTAGGGGTTGCGCGTTCCGTACTCCGGTTTGGACGAATCCATGTAGGGTTTGAGCTAATCCATGTAGGGGTTGCGCGTTCCGTACTCCGGTTTGGGCTAATCCATGTAGGGTTTAGGCAAATCCATGTAGGGGTTGTGCATTCCGTACTCCGGTTTGGGCTAATCCATGTAGGGTTTAGGCAAATGCAGGTAGGGGTTGCGCGTTCCGTACTCCGGTTTGAGCTAATCCATGTAGGGTTTAGGCAAATGCAGGTAGGGGTTGCGCGTTCCGTACTCCGGTTTGGGCTAATCCAGGTAGGGTTTAGGCAAATGCATGTAGGGGTTGCGCGTTCCGTACTCCGGTTTGAGCTAATCCATGTAGGGGTTGAGCGAATCCATGTAGGGTTTGAGCTAATCCATGTAGGGGTTAGGCATGTCCATGTAGGGGTTGGCCCCCAAAACTGTCTATCGGTGTTTTCCAGTAGCCCATCCAGCAAAATCGAAATACTTCAATAGCTGCATTTCGCGTTTCTCCGCTTGTATGGCCAATCGCTTTGTCGCGATTTTTTTCCGCGCCGCTTCTTTCCATGCATTGCCCCGGCGTTTGGGGTCGGAAGCGATGGTGTTGAATACCAGTTTTTCCGTTTTATAGGCTTTCCCAAACTTACTGAACACCCGTTTGTAGGAGCGGATTTCGTAATCGAGATATTCCAGATCGTCCTGCTCGTAGCTGATGAGGATATGCAGTAGCCGAGCTGCGCGGAATACCGCAAGTTGCGTGTACCGTTTTTCCGCGGTCAACAAGCGATTGATGCATCGGTTGGCTTTGCTCCATTGCTGCGCAAGGAAATAGGCCAGTCCCTCGAAGTAATCGTATTCCAATTGTTTCTCGTGCCCTTCAATGCCCGATGCGGTTTGCTGTCGGTCATGGTGTCGGTCCACCAAAGCCAAAGCCTCGTCTATTTTATGGGTGCCGATGTGCATGTTCAACCGATACATCTTTACGGTGAGCGTTGCGAGGTGGCTGAAATGATCCGGATATGGACGCTCGGAAAGGGCTGCCGCCCTATCGATAAACAAGGCCATCTCTTGGTAGTAGCCAATACTCCGCAGACTGTCCAGGATACCGTCCAGTGCCGATAGGTAATCGTACGGCGGGTAATCCCACATGGGTTCATTAGATTCGATCAACGTATTGAGGTCGTTGAAAATCCGCAGGGCCGAGCGATACTCGCCGGTATGGATGAAAAAGAATGATTGGAATAACAAATGTAGCTTTTGCGGTTCGAATTGATGTTGGCTGCCGCGGGTGGTTAGGCTGAGTTCGCTCAATATCAAATCGTTGATTTTTTGATCACTCTTGCCATCGGCCATTAATACTTCTTTCGTCAGGCGGTGGCTCAACAGTTCGTACAATGAATAATGTTCGTGCAGTTGCCGGAGCGACTGTAACGTGTGTTTCGCTTTCATCTGCTTATCCACCAGTTGTTGTTCGCTTAATGCCGGGAAACCCACATCCGCCAATGCCGTTAGCTCCATCCGCGAGGCTTGGTATGCAATCGCATGGTTCTGGTTTTCGGTAGCCAGCTTGTGAGCCTTCCTAAGTGCTTTGTGTGCCCTGTTGGGCATGGAACGCTCGAAGCACAGCCGGGCCTTCATCAAATAATGGTGCTGTGCGTACCAGGTGTCTTGTCCAATACGTATTTGTATGAGTACGTCGGTAAGCACCTTGTACAGGTAGCTGGCTGTGTTCTCGAACGACTTGGATGGGTAGGTTTCGCGAAATTGCTGTTCCCACGATTGGTCGCTGCCGTTGCGCTGGTCGATAGCCAATTCATATAGTAGCAGGTAATCTTTTGGGCCTTCGAGTTTCGAGCAGTGCAGCTGGAAGTGCTTCTTTTCGGTGGCAGAGAGCGATCGGACAAGTTTTTCTAATTCGAATGTAAGCATATCTTGCTGTCTGTGTGTTGTGTGTGTATTTAATTTACTGATTACCAGTTGTTGTTTAAATAAAATGTTATTTTTATCCAATATTATAATTCATAAAATTATGAAATAATGGTGAATTAATAGCCGATATCTATTCTACTTTTGTTATCGTAATAGACCAGTTGTTCGTTTTTGGAACCCGTTTTATGAGTAAAAAAATCATTGTAGTAGGCAGTATGAACATGGATATGGTGGTAAAGACCAGCCATATTCCCCAGCCGGGCGAAACGGTATTAGGTGGCTCCTTTTTTATGAATCCCGGCGGAAAAGGAGCTAATCAGGCTGTTGCCGTAGCCCGTTTGGGCGGAGAGGTTGCTTTCGTCGGAAAGATTGGCGATGATATTTTCGGAAAGCAGTCGGCCCAACTCTTCGATGAAGAGGGCGTTGACATCAATGGTATCCTGTCCGATCACGACAGCCCTTCAGGAATTGCGTTGATTACGGTCGACGAGCAAGGAGAAAATAGCATTGTAGTGGCTCCGGGTGCGAATGCGCATCTTGAACCTGCAGATGTGGCGCGTGTGCTTGAAAAATATCCCGACAGCAAAATCCTATTGATGCAGCTGGAAGTGCCAATGCGTACGGTGGAATTTGCTGCGCAGCACGCTCGGGAGAAAGGCATGCAGGTGATCCTGAACCCCGCCCCGGCCAACGCGCTCGTGCCGAATGTGTTCCATTTGGTGGATATCCTTACACCGAACGTGAACGAGGCAGAAGCGCTTTCGGGTGTGAAGATCGTGGATGTTTCGAGCGCCCGGCGGGCGGCCGAACGCATACGTGAACAAGGGGTGAAGCATGTCATCGTAACGTTGGGTAAGGATGGTGCTGTGGTGTTAGAAGAGGATGCGTTCCACCATATCCCGGCGCCGGTGGTCGAGACCGTGGATACTACGGCCGCTGGCGACGTGTTCAATGGTGCACTGGCAGTGGCGCTAGCCGAAGGTAAGGAATTGATAGATGCGACGTCTTTCGCATGCCGTGCGGCATCGATTGCAGTGACCAAAATGGGTGCGCAATCGTCGATTCCGTTTCGTAATGAAGTGTTATTGAGTAGTATGAAATAATAGTTAGTTATAAACCAGGTTAAAACCATTGAATTATGTTTATCGTAGAAAGTTACGGACTGGCCATTCTATTTTGCATCATTACGATGTTGTGCTGGGGTTCGTGGGCCAACACGCAGAAACTGGTACAGCGCGAATGGCGCTTTGAGCTGTTCTACTGGGATTACGTGTGGGGGATATTCCTGCTGTCACTTGTCGGCGCATTTACCATGGGCAGCGTGGGCGATTCAGGTCGGTCATTTCTAGCCGACTTGGCACAGGCTGATGGCGGTAACATCCGCAGTGCGCTTATCGGTGGCGTGGTGTTCAACCTCGCGAATATCCTGCTGACAGCGGCTATCGCCGGAGCCGGTATGGCGGTGGCCTTTCCCGTGGGCATCGGGTTGGCGCTGGTCATCGGTGTACTCATCAATTACCTGATGCTCAGTAAAGGCGATCCCGTATTGCTTTTCCTAGGCGTGGGTTTGGTGACAGCGGCCATCATCCTCAATGCCGTGGCCTACGGAAAACACTCCGGTAGCACCGGCAAGAAAGGCGTAGGTAAGTGGATTGTTGTGTCTATTATAGCGGGTATACTGATGTCTACCTTCTATCCGTTTATCGCTGCCGGCATGGACCTCGAAAACTTCGTGAACCCCGCGGCTGGTAAGATGACGCCCTATACTGCATTTGTGGTGTTTGCCGCCGGCATCGTGGTGAGCAACCTGGTGTTCAACACTGTTTTGATGCGCAGACCGCTCGAAGGGACGCCGATCAGCTATGGAGAGTATTTCCGTGGCCGACCGGGCATCCATCTCGTGGGCATCCTGGGCGGCTGCATCTGGGGATTAGGGAATCTGTTTAATCTCATTGCAGCGGGTAAAGCAGGCCCCGCCATCTCTTATGGACTTGGACAAGGAGCTACGCTGGTCGCGGCCTTGTGGGGGGTAATCATCTGGAAAGAATTCAAGGGCGGCTCCAAGTCGGTGAACACCCTTGTTGCGGCCATGTTTGTCTTGTTTGTGGTGGGCTTGGGATTGCTTATTGCGGCGGGCAACTGATTTTTAACTGACGACAAGCGTTATGAGAAATAAGGGTTTACTGTTTATTGGCCTGGCGGCTTACTTCAGCATGGTGGCCTGTCGCCCCGGCAATGGTAACGGGAATTCGGAACCGGGGATCAAAAAAATGCCGCTTTCCGTGTTGCAGGATAAGATCAAAGGGGGATGGGCTGGTCAAACGATCGGTGTGACGTTTGGCGGACCCACAGAATTTCGTTACAACGGTACGTTTATTCAAGACTATCAGGTTATTCCATGGTACGACGGTTATATCAAGAAATGGATGGAGGAGACGCCGGGTTTGTTCGACGATATTTATATGGACCTCACCTTTGTCGACGTATTCGAGCGTGTAGGTCTCGATGCACCGGTAGACTCCTTTGCAAACGCGTTCGCCAATGCGGGTTATACCCTTTGGCATGCAAACCAAGCCGCCAGGTATAATATCCTCAACGGCATCAAGGCCCCGCAGTCTGGCCATTGGTTGCATAATCCGCATGCGGACGATATCGATTACCAAATCGAATCGGACTTTGCCGGATTGATGAGTCCCGGAATGCCGAACGCTGCATCCCATATCAGTGACAAAATAGGGCATATCATGAATTATGGGGATGGGTGGTATGGTGGTGTGTTTGTTGGCGCTATGTATACACAGGCTTTCGTATCAGACGACATCCATTACGTGGTCAAGGAAGCGCTGAAAACCATCCCGAAAGAAAGCGACTTCTACAAATGCGTGAACGATGTGATTGGATGGCACGCACAATATCCCGACGATTGGAAGCAGACTTGGTTCGAGTTGCAGCGGAAATGGACCGAAGAGGTGGGGTGCCCCGATGGTGTGTTTGCCACGTTCGATATCGATGCCAAAATAAACGCGGCATATATTGTTTTGGGATTACTGTATGGCGATGGTGATTATACGAAAACATTAGAAATATCGACCCGGGCCGGACAAGACTCCGATTGCAATCCGTCGAGCGCCGGCGGTATCTTAGGGACTATGCTTGGATACAGCAACATACCAGCGTACTGGAAGATGGGGCTGAGCGAGGTGGAAGATATCCATTTCAAGTACACCAAGATGTCGCTAAATAAGGTATACGAAATCGGCTATCAGCATGCGCTTGAAATGATTAGGCGGAATGGCGGGGAAGTAGGAGAGGAGGAAGTGACCATCGCGGTACAGGCGCCGGAAACGGTACGGTTCGAAAAGAGCTTTGACGGCCTGCACCCTGTAGGGAAATCGACCGTTAATCGGAGACTGGAATCAGAATATGTATTCGAATTTGAGGGTACAGGGGTGGTGCTAAGCGGCGGGGCATATAAGGACCAAAATACGCTGCCTGATTATACCTTCGATTTGCAACTGTTTATCGACGGGGAAATGGTAGAGCAATTTCGAATGCCTACCAATTACACCCATAGGCGGCACGAAATCTTTTGGAAATATCAATTGCCGAAAGGCAAGCATCAGGCTAGGCTGGTTGTTGCCAACCCGAAGAGCGGTTACCATATACGGATGGGCGACTATATCGTTTATTCGGATGCGCCCGTAAATGGCGTCGTGAAGCATGCCGCCACAAACTAAACGGTTTAAAAAAGTACGTATATTAATCAAATTATTATATTATTGTCTTTATGAAAGCTCCTACATTTTTCCTTCTAAGTGCCATTCTTTGCGGTGCCGCATGTTCCACACCACCGAATGACCAGGTAGCATCTACTACTGGAGAAGCGCCCAAGATCATCTTCGATACCGATATGGGCCCCGATTACGACGACGTCGGCGCCATTGCGCTGCTCCACGCGCTGGCCGATAGCGGCGAATGTGAAATCCTGGCTACCGTTGCCAGCGATGCACATCCATCTATTGCCCCGACAATTGAGGTGTTCAATAAGTATTTCGGTCGCCCTGACCTACCCGTAGGCAAGGCCCCCCAAAGTGCGCCCGATTTTACGGCCGAGAACGGGTGGAACGATACGCTGGTCAACACCTATGCTCCCGAGCTCGCCGACAAAACGTACCCCGATGCCGTAAGTGTATATCGGGAGGTGCTCGCGAACCAGCCCGACCATAGCGTAACCATCGTTACCGTAGGGTTCCTTTCAAACCTTAGTGGACTTTTAGATTCTCAGCCCGATCAATATTCCGAGTTGAACGGCATGGATTTGGTGAAAGCCAAGGTGAAGCAGCTTGTTGCCATGGCCGGTGCATTTCCAGATGGGATAGAATTCAACGTGTACAAAGATGCGCCAGCTTCCATCAACACCTTTCAGAATTGGCCCACGCCCATATTATTCAGCGGCTTTGAAATCGGATCGAAGATCCTTACGGGCGGCCAGGTGGCTGCACGTAGTGATGACGGACCGGTAACCAAAGCGTATCAAATCAACCTGGAAACCTATGCCAACGAACCGGTGGCCAACCGCCAATCGTGGGATCAGACCGCCGTATTGATAGCGGTTCGTAAACCCACAGATTATTTCTATGTAAACGGGCCGGGAAAGTTTATGGTGGATGAAAAAGGGAACAACGCATGGGACCCGACGACCGACGCGGGCCACCGTTTCATCGTGCACAAATACCCTTACCAGCATACGGCGGATGCCGTTGAAGAGCTGATGTTGCACACGCCCGTTAAGTAAGCTGGTGGCTTATTTACGCCCATCCAGCCAATCCTGCAGCGAAAAGGTCTCCTTCAGCCGGTACCCTTTGTCCGTCAGCTGGATGGTGCAGCACTCGTTAACGGGGTCGTGCTCTAAAAAGAGTGCGTAATCATTGTCTATGGATTCCTGCCAATAGTTTTTGCGCTCTTCCATGGTAATGAGCGGCTGCACGTCGTAGCTCATCACATAGGGGAGGGGGATGTGGCTGGCGGAAGGTAGGAGGTCGGCCATGTATAGCAACGTCCTTCCGTTATAGTTGATCTGCGGGAGCATCATGGCATCGGTGTGTCCATATGCGAAGCGGACCGTGATGTTGTCGGAAAACCGAACCCCGTCTTCCACGTCGATGTATCGCAGCTGCCCACTCTCGTAAAGCGGTATGATGTTTTCCTGCAGGAAAGAAGCTTTTTCGCGATGGTTGGGGAAAAGCGCACTATCCCAGTGCTGTTTATTGCTCCAATAGGTGGCGTTCTTGAATGCCGGCACCAGGCGGTTCGCCTCGTGCGTAATGGCGCCCCCCACGTGGTCGAAATGGAGGTGTGTAAGAAACACGTCGGTAATGTCGTCCCGGTGGAACCCGTGCTTGGCCAGCGAGCTATCCAGGGTGTCTTCGCCGTGGCGGTAATAATGGCTGAAAAACTTCTCACTTTGTTTATTGCCCAAGCCGGTGTCAACCAGGGTAAGCCGCTCGCCTTCCTTGATCAGTAGGAGGCGCGCCGCCCAGGTGCACATGTTCCGGTCGTCGGCAGGGTTGGTGCGTTGCCAGATTGATTTGGGTACAACGCCGAACATGGCGCCACCGTCGAGCTTAAATAATCCAGTGTCAATGGGATACAGTTCCATAGTCGTCTATTGCCGTTGTTGGTCAATGGATAAAGGTAAAGAATACCTGCAAAACTATGTCACTAAAGCGCAAAAAAGCTTGCTCAATCTTGTAAAACGTTTCCGCATAATAAACCAATATTATTTTATATAAGTAAGCTAAAACGATAAACAGTATTGATATACAGTATGTTGACTTAGTGTATAATTTACAAAAAGCTGATTTTCAGGTAATTTTACTTTATAATATGATTATTTAATTTCTACATTTGTCGCGTTGAATCAATACACATATAGAATTATTGCCATGAATGCTTCAAAAAAAGCTATTCCAGAGCTGGATTACCTTTTTATCGGGAACAGTGAAAAGGTACACTATCAACAAAGCGTGGCGGAGCTGGTTGAGCATGCCGTTCTCACCGGGGAAGGAAGCCTGTCGGCGTCGGGCGCATTAGCTGCAGACACCGGCCGCTTTACCGGCCGGACACCTTACGATCGCTTCATTGTGGCCGACCCATTGACGGAAGATGCCGTGTGGTGGAGCGACATCAACCAGCCGATATCAACCGAATCGTTTGCCCACCTGTTTCAGGAAGTCGGAACCTATTTAAGCGATAAGGAGATTTTCGTGCGCGACGCTATTGCGGGTGCCGACCCGTCGTACAGTATAGGGATCCGGACCGTGACCGAAACGGCCTACCAAAGCGTGTTCGTCAATAATCTCTTTATCCGGCCAACATCGCCCGATCCGGCGTCACGGCCGGAATGGTCTATCCTTGCGGCTCCCGGTTACACCTGTGCTGATCCCGAACGTTATGGGCTGCACCATCCCAATTTCGTGATCATCAATTTTACGCAGCAAGTTGTGTTGATTGCCGGAACGGGCTACACGGGGGAAATTAAAAAGGGCATCTTCTCCGTCATGAATTTTATACTGCCGCTGCAAAAGCAGGTGCTTTCCATGCACTGTGCGGCAAACACGGATACCCGGGGGCACACCGCCCTGTTTTTCGGATTGTCGGGGACAGGCAAAACAACGCTGTCGGCCGACAAAAGCCGAATGTTGGTGGGCGACGATGAACACGGCTGGAGCGACCATGGTATTTTTAATTTTGAAGGCGGATGTTATGCCAAATGTGTCGGATTGGATGAAAGCAAGGAGCCAGAGATCTTTAATGCTGTGCGTTTCGGTGCGCTGGTAGAGAATATCCGTTATGTTCCAGGTACGCGCTTGCCGGATTATGAAGACGTGTCTAAAACGGAAAATACCCGTGTGGCCTATCCGATAGACCATATCATGGGCAGCGTGACGCTCGGCCAAACATCGGCGCCCAAAGATATTTTCTTCCTTACCGCCGATGCTTTCGGGGTACTCCCGCCCGTGTCGTTGCTGTCTACCACGCAGGCCATGTACCACTTCATGTCGGGCTATACGGCTAAAGTGGCGGGAACCGAGGAGGGAGTGAAGGAACCCAAGGCAGTCTTTTCGGCCTGCTTCGGCGAAGCCTTCCTGCCCTTGCACCCGGCGCAATATGCTGAGCTGCTGCGAGAGCGCTTGTCGGGCAGTGCCATCAATGTATGGTTGGTCAATACCGGGTGGATAGCCGGTCCATACGGTGTAGGTCGCCGGATTAAACTGGCTTATACGCGATCCATTATCAAAGCCGCTTTGACGGGCGTGCTGAAGGAAGCCACGTTCCACACCCATCCGGTGTTTGGGCTCCGGTATCCAACGAGCTGCCCCGATGTGCCCGACGCGGTACTTGACCCCGTGCAATTGTGGGCAGATGAGAATGCCTATTATGCAAAAGCCAACCAGCTGGCCGGGCGCTTCATCGATAATTTCAAGCGGTATGGAACGGAGGTGAGCAAGGATGTGTTGGATGCTTCACCGATAATAATGGAATCTACTTCTTTGGTTTGATCGTTTAATAAATCACACGTAGGCCCCTCGGAATGAAAATTTCGGGGGCTTTTTTATGCCCGGTAAATAAATGGTAAATAGCGCAAACGATTGTTTGGTGAAATGATATGGTTATTCGTAGGCTAATTTGCATATTGCACCTCAGTTAAGTAGAAGATACTGGTTTTCCTTTTTATGAACGATTTTAATCCAGCGCAATTAGCCTTATTGGCCAGTGAATTTGATATGGAAGGTAAGGTGGTAAATGTCTCCGCATTTGGGTCGGGGCACATCAACGATACCTTCCGGGTGGCAACCGACAAACCGGGGGGGAAGCAATACCTGCTGCAGCGGGTGAACCATCATGTTTTCAAAGACGTTGCAGCGGTGATGGATAATATCCAGC
This sequence comes from Parapedobacter flavus, assembly GCF_035818675.1. Classification (NCBI taxonomy): domain Bacteria; kingdom Pseudomonadati; phylum Bacteroidota; class Sphingobacteriia; order Sphingobacteriales; family Sphingobacteriaceae; genus Parapedobacter; species Parapedobacter flavus. The sequence goes on along the minus strand of NZ_JAYKZZ010000017.1, from coordinate 173,937 downwards.
GGGTAACCGGTCATTTGAGGGCGCGTTACGCGTTGGAAGCCAAGGGAAGCCACCGCCTTGACAGCCGTGTGCTGACGCTGATACCGACTACGGATAACGAACCGTATTATCGGGACGAGCAACATAATTTCTGGCGGATGTTTATCTTGTTGGATGGAACGCGAAGCTATGATATCGTGGAGAACCCGCAGCAGGCGCTGGAAGGTGGCCGGGCGTTCGGGCAATTTCAGCGGATGCTGGTCGATCTGGATGTGGGGCTCATCCACGAAGTACTGCCCGATTTCCACCATATCGGCAATCGACTGGCCCAGCTTGGTCGCGCGGTGGCCGCAGACACCGCAGGCCGTGTTGAACGGGTGCAGCCGGAACTGTCTTTTATCAAAGCACGGGAACAGCGCATGCACACCATTTTGGACTTGGCGGCCCAGGGCCGATTGCCTGTGCGGATTACACACAACGACACCAAATTCAACAACGTGTTGCTGGATGCCAATGACCGCGCGCAATGTGTGATTGACCTGGATACGGTAATGCCGGGGTACGTGGCATACGACTTTGGGGATGCCATACGGACCATCATTAACCGCGCTGCGGAGGATGAGGCCGATCTGGATAATGTGCAGCTGAATATCCCCCTATTTGAGGCCTATGCAGAAGGTTATTTCGAGGAAGCCCATTATTTCCTTACCGCGGCCGAGGTTGCCTCGTTGATGGAAGGGGTACTGTTATTCCCCTATATGCAGGCGGTGCGGTTCCTTACCGACTTTTTGGAAGGCGACCATTATTATAAAGTGCAACATGCCGACCATAATCTGCAACGCACGTGTGCACAGCTTAAGCTGGTAAGCGAACTCGAGGCCCACGAAACGGAGTTGCGGGCTATCGTATCGCGTGTGGCCGAATGGTACCAGTGATAGCGAACAGCCGGATAAAATAAATGCCAATGAAGACGAAGACCATTCCTTTCTTAGGGGGCGTTACCCCCCATACAACAGCCGAGGAGTTGCTGGCCAATATGGCTCCTTTGGGAGCAACCGAGCTAACGGAGGTGCCTTGGAAGGCGTTCCCTTACCGCCCTTCGGTACATTTTAAGATGGCCCACACCGCAGTGGGTATCCTGCTGTTTTTTGAGGTGCAGGAAAAGCATGTCAAAGCAGTTTACCGCGATACGAACGACCCGGTGTATAAAGACAGTTGCGTGGAGTTCTTTTTTTCGTTAGATGGGTCGAATTATTACAACCTGGAGTTCAATTGCATAGGGACCGGACTGATCGGTTATGGTTCGGCGCAGAGAAATGAGCGGAAGCGTTTGCCACGGGAAACGATTGAACAGGTGAAAACAACTAGCAGCATAGCCACGGAATCGTTGGAAAACGGAGATACGGAATGGCGGCTGCTGCTTCATATCCCGCTGGCCGTATTTGAAGCCCATACCATCAGGTCGCTGGCGGGCATGCGTTGCACCGGCAATTTCTATAAGTGCGGGGATGACCTGCCCGAACCGCATTACGTGGCATGGAATCCCATCGATAACCCTACTCCCAATTTCCACCTGCCCCAGTATTTCGGTGAATTGGTGTTCCAATAAGCTTGGCGCGGCAAAATAGCTGAGGATTAAGCGAAGTATTGTTGGAAATTAAATTCTAATAACTTATCTTTGCGACCTCATTTAGGAATAAAGTAACACGAAGATAAAATGAAGAAAGACTTGCATCCAACGAATTACAGATTGGTGGTTTTCAAGGACATGTCAAATGATTACTCGTTTGTAACGAAATCATGCATTGAGGCCAAAGAAACCACTCAGTGGGAGGATGGAAATGAATATCCATTGGTGAAGCTTGAAATTTCGCACACTTCCCACCCATTCTATACCGGAAAAATGAAATTGGTTGATACCGCAGGCCGTATTGACAAATTCCGTAGCCGTTACAACAAAAAGTAACCGGACAACTGGTAAAAAAATATTAGTCCCGATATTTTATCGGGACTTTTTTATTTTAGCCGTTCTAAATGGAAACCTATGCATATCGTTTTATTTGACAAGGCGGAATGGCGGGTAGGGCTTTATCCATTGGCGCTGACGCGTCCCGTGGCCGATTTGCGAGTGGGCATACTCACCATCGCCGAGAAATGGGCAAAGTGGTTGGGGGCTCCTTATTCATTTCTTACGGAAGACTACCTGCAGGAGAAGTATAGCCTGGGCCACCTGAGTGGTGATATCATGCTTGTGCGGGGTAACTGCTGTCCCGACCGCCACCTGGTCGATGCGGCGCGGGCATTGCGCACGGGCGAAGCATTGTGGTGCGGAGATGAGGTTGTTGCTTTGCGTACGGCTGCAGAAGCGCTGCAATACGGCGAGCTGCCCAATCCGGCCGACTATGCCCCCATACACCATCACCATCCCGTGGTAGTGATCAACCACCCCGAAGATATTTTCTTGAAAAACGGCGAACAGATCGAACTGGATTTCGATTTGCTCACCACAGGGCGGAAGTCGGCAATATTATCCGAAAGCAACCGTTTCATTGGTGATCGATTTTTTGCCGAAGAAGGTGCCCAGGCGGAATGTGCTACGTTTAACAGCACCAGGGGCGCCATCTATTTAGGCAAAAACAGCGAAGTCTGGGAAGGTAGCATGATCAGGGGCGCATTTGCATTGGGCGAAAGCGCACAGGTGAAAATGGGAACCCGGATTTACAGCAACGTATCGGTGGGCCCCCACTCGCGGGTGGGCGGAGAGCTCAACACCTGCGTGATCTGGGGGCGGTCTAATAAGGGACACGATGGCTACCTCGGAAGTTCGGTGCTGGGGGAGGGTTGCAACTGGGGGGCCGACACGAATAATTCGAATTTAAAGAACAATTATAAATCCGTGTGTTTATATGATTATAGCCAAGACGGATACCGGGACACTGGCTTGCAGTTTTGCGGTATGGTGATGGCCGACCACGTACGGTGCGCCATCAATACCGCGTTCAATACCGGTACGGTAGTGGGGGTGGGAGCAAATGTGTATACCACGGGCATGGCTCCACGGTTTGTTCCCGATTTCTCCTGGGGTGGTGGCGCCGGTTTTTCGACCTATCGGTTGGAGAAGTTTATGGAAACAATGGAAGCTGTCTATGAACGGCGTAACCTCCGACTTGATGCGGTGGAAAGACGCCTACTAACAGCTGTATTTGAGCGGACACGGAAATACAGACGGGATTAAGAACGAATGTTAAACACTGTTACACGATAATGATATGAATATGATACGAAAGAAAATTGTTGCCGGAAACTGGAAAATGAACCTCGACTACCAACAGGGCGTCAGTCTTTTTTCTGAAATTGTGAATATGGCTAACGACGAGCTGATCGGCGAGCAAGGCGTAGTGGTCTGCGCACCGTTTATCCACCTCCATGGTCTCGCCCAATTGGCCGGTAGCACATCGCGCGTAGCCATTGGTGGGCAGAACATTTATTTCCAGGAGTCGGGCGCGTATACCGGTGAGATATCGGCGTCGCAGCTGAAGTCTACGGGTGCAACCTATGTGATCTTGGGGCACTCGGAGCGGCGCGCGTATTTCCAGGAAGATGATGTTTTGCTCAGCAAAAAGGTGGATGCGGCATTGAAGCACGGCCTTACGCCCATCTTCTGTATTGGCGAAACACAGGAGGAACGCGAATCCGACCGCTATTTCGATGTGATACGTACCCAATTGGAAAAAGGTATTTTTCATTTGGCAGATGCCGACTTCGATCGCGTTGTCCTTGCCTATGAGCCCGTGTGGGCTATCGGAACCGGGCTTACCGCTACGCCGGAGCAGGCACAGGAAGTGCACGCTTTTATCCGCAATGAGGTGGCCAGCCACTATAACCAAGACGCGGCCAACGGCACCACCATCCTCTATGGCGGGAGCTGCAACCCCAAAAATGCACCCGAACTGTTTGCACAGGACGACATTGATGGCGGGCTCATTGGAGGGGCGTCTTTAAAATCCCGCGATTTCATCGACATCGCCAAAGTATTCAATCGTTGATACCCATCCATAATGAGATACAGTGAAGTCGTTTTTTCCTGCACAGGTGGTGAAGATTGGCATCAGGACATCCTGATAAGCGACCTTGGCGATTTGGGTTTCGATACGTTCGAAACCCGTGATGGTGGGTTTGCGGCATACATCGCATCGGAGCAGCTCGACCGCTCGGCATTGGAGTCGATGCTGATCCATCAGCCTATTGGCTTTGAAGTATCATACGTGGTCAATGAGATTGAGCCGCAGAACTGGAATAACGTTTGGGAGCGCAATTTCGAACCGGTCGTTGTGGCCGACCAATGCTATGTAAGAGCTACTTTCCATCCCGCGGCACCCGAATACCCCTACGAAATCGTTATCGACCCTAAAATGGCATTTGGTACCGGTCATCACCAGACGACCTCGTTGATGATGCGCCAAATGTTGGCGGAAACACTTGCGGGTAAAAAGGTGTTGGATATGGGCTGCGGCACCGGTATCCTCGCCATATTGGCCGCCAAATTGGGGGCGGAGCAGGTGTTAGCCATAGACAACGACCCGGTGTGCGTAGCCAGTGTGGAAGAAAATAAAATCAGGAACGGTGTGCCGCACATCGCGACAGGGTGCGGTTCGTCAGACTTCATACGTGGGCGCCGGTTTGATGTGATTCTGGCGAATATCAACCGCAACATCCTGTTGGAACAGCTTGAAGATTATGCCGGGTCATTGGGGCGGGGCGGTGTGTTGTACATGAGTGGCTTTTATGATGGGCATGACCTGGGTGTGTTGAAAGAAGCTGCGGTGAAGCACCGTTTGGTATATGCCGGCCATGAAACGATGGATAGCTGGGCGGCGGCGTTGTTTATAAAAGAAGAATAGGTATGCGGGTACATTTCATAGCCATTGGTGGTAGCATTATGCACAACCTCGCGATAGCGCTGGCGAAAAAAGGTTTTCTCGTTAGCGGTTCAGACGATCATATCTACGAGCCGTCACGTACCAACCTCGAGAAGGAGGGCCTGTTACCGGAAGACGGTTGGGACCCTGCGCGCATTACGGAAGATATTGACGCCGTGGTGCTGGGGATGCATGCGAAGGAAGATAATCCGGAATTGCAGAAAGCCCAAGAACTGGGTATACGTATCTATTCCTACCCGGAGTTCATCTACGAGCAAGCGGCAGAGAAAACCCGGGTAGTGATAGGGGGTAGTCACGGGAAGACCACGATTACGAGCATGATCATGCATGTACTCCAGTCCATCGGGCGCGACTTTGATTTTCTGGTCGGTGCAAAACTCGACGACTTCGACCACATGGTTCGGCTGACGAAAGATGCGCCGATCATCATCATTGAAGGCGACGAGTACTTGGCCTCTGCTGTTGACCAGCAGCCGAAGTTCCTCCTCTACAAGCCTCATATCGCGCTCATCAGCGGCGTAGCGTGGGACCACGTGAATGCGTTCCCTACGTTTGAAAATTATGTGGATCAGTTCCGGTTGTTCATCAAGAGCATTGAACCCAAAGGCACCTTGGTATATAACAAGGAGGATAAAACGCTGCAGGAAGTGGTGCTGGAGGATCAGTCTAAAATCAACAAGCATGGCTATCGTACGCCCGAATACACCATCAACAAAGGAATCACGTCCATGCATACCCATATCGGTGAGGTGCCCCTGCAGGTTTTCGGGCGGCACAACCTGTCTAATATAGCGGCAGCGTTTACCGTTTGTGAGTGGCTGGGCGTTGAACGCGACGATTTTTATGCAGCCATTAGGCAGTTCAAGGGCGCAACACGCCGGTTGGAGTATGTAGCGAGCGACAACGACAGCGTCGTCTATCAAGATTTTGCGCATACACCGGCCAAGCTGCGGGCCAGTATCCATGCGCTTAAGGAGCAGTTCCCCACCAAAGCATTGGTAGCCATCATTGAACTGCACACCTACAGTAGCCTGAATGAAGCTTACCTGAATGAGTATCGAGATACGATGCAGGAGGCGGAGTACCCGGCGGTATTCATCAATCAGGAGGCGCTGAAGCAGCGGAATGCCGAATCGATTTCTGAAGCGACGTTGAAACAAGCGTTCAACCAGCCCGACCTTGTTTATCTGAACGGTATCGACCGGATGAAGGCATACCTGGATGATCTATCGCCCGCCGGGAAAAACCTGCTGTTTATGAGCTCGGGGAATTACGGTGGCATCAATCTTGTTAATTTTGCTGATAAATTTTTATATAAATCATAAATTTAGTTATATTAGACTCCAATCTTCTTTATATCATCTTACCAATGAATACATTAGGAAAAAAAATCAGACTTTTGCGACACCAGAGAGGGTGGAGCCAGGAAGATGTCGCCAAACGGCTGGATATATCCATCCCCGCATTTTCGAAAATAGAGACCGGCATTACCGACGTTAATCTGTCTCGTTTGGATCAGATATCCCGTCTTTTCGATCTGACCATCGTTCAGTTGCTGGCAGCAACAGACTCGGAGGAGGAAAAGAAGCATACGGCAGAATTGTCGGCGCTGAAGCAGAAGCTGGAGGAACGCGACGCAGCGGTTATCGAGCTGCAGAAGAAGGTCATCGACCTGTACGAGCAGCTGCACAAAAAGACGTTGGCATAAGGGCATAAAAAGCCCATCCATCTCGCGGCGCAAAACCGGTCGGTATGAATCGGGCTTGATTATACGGTTGTTCGTTCTAGCTATCCAGCTGGTTACGTTGTTGGGTAAGGGGTTTCTTCAAATATGAGGGTGTTTAGCTAGTAATCATCGTCATCGAAGTCGTCGTCAAACTCTTCCAACGAGTCCAATTCGTCCAATTCGAAATCATCGTCCTCATCATCGAAAAGATCCTCGGAATCCCCGTCGTCATCAGGGCCCGTGTCCAGCGCGACCAGCATGTCGTCTTCCAATATCGCTAAATCCGTGTCATGCATCATTGGCGTTTCCATAATCATGTAAATAGATACTGTATTATTTATAGGATAAAAATAGCAAGATTTTAATTCAAAGCATATTATTTGAAAAAATAAATCGACGGGTTAATCGCCTGTTTCACCGATGGCATTTTCTTCCTGTACGATGTCTTTCAGTTTTGGTAAGTCGGCTGTTGTCGCTATCCCGAAATGGTCCATAAACAGATCGCTCGTGGCGTATAATAGAGGTTTACCCAGCGCATCAGCCTTACCCGCAATCCTAATCAATTCCTTTTCGAGCAAACGGTGCACGGAATAATCGCAATTGACGCCACGGATCTGTTCGATTTCTAACTTGGTGATGGGCTGTCGGTAGGCAATGATGGCCAGGGTTTCAAGCGCTGCCGGGCTGAGCTTCTTTTTTGAACGATGTGCCTGGAGCTGGTTGATGGTGTCGTAATACGCCGGTTTGGTGAGAAACTGATAGCCGTTGTTGATACACCGCAATTCAAGGACCCGGTCATCCTGTAGATAGCGTTCTTTAACGGTATGGAGTATTTCGATGACGGTTTCTTCGTCGATTTCCGTTTCGTATCGTGCAGCGAGCACCTGCTGGATTTCGGGGATGCCGATACCCATTTCAGAAGCATAGATGAGTGCTTCCACTTGCCGAGTCAGCTGTTCGCGATGTTCCACGTCCATTTAATAGTCGATGACCTGCTCTTCTATGGTTTCGGGTATTTCCCTGAATTCATACTTCTGCGTGCGGAGCTGCGGCTCAAAACCGGCGGTACGGATGGCATCCTGTATCGATTTGGATGTGAACCGATGCGGCGCCCCTGCGGCGGAGACCACATTCTCCTCGATCATGATCGACCCGAAGTCGTTAGCCCCGGCATGCAGACATAACTGCGCGACGCTTTTACCCACGGTGAGCCACGAAGCCTGTATGTTTTTGATGTTCGGCAACATAATGCGGCTTAGCGCAATCATGCGGATGTATTCGTCGCCAGACACGTCGTTGGTGATGCCCCGCAGGCGTTTGAGCAACGTGCCATCGTCTTGGAACGGCCAGGGGATGAAAGCGATGAAGCCATGGGCGCCATCCGGCCGTTCGGCCTGTACTTCCCGTATCCATGCGAGGTGTTCGAACCGTTCTTCGATGGTTTCGATGTGGCCAAACATCATGGTTGCCGATGTGGGCAGGTTCACCTGATGTGCGGCACGCATCACGTCGAGCCATTCCTTTCCACCACATTTCCCTTTCGAGATAAGCCGTCGTACGCGGTCGTTCAATATTTCCGCTCCTGCACCCGGCAGGGAATCCAAGCCGGCTTCTTTGAGTGTGCGGAGCACCTCGATGTGGGGCAAGCCTTCCAGTTTGGCAACGTGCGCGATTTCAGGGGGGCCAAGCGCGTGCAGCTTCAGCTGTGGGTATAGCATTTTCAGCTCCCGGAACAGATCGGCATAGAACGCCAGGCCCAGCTCGGGGTGATGCCCGCCCTGCAGCAGCAACTGGTCGCCACCATAGCGGAAGGTTTCCTCGATTTTGCGCTTGTAGGTGTCGATATCGGTGATATAGCTGTCCTCGTGGCCAGGCCTGCGGAAAAAATTGCAGAATTTGCAGTTAGCAATGCACACGTTGGTGGTATTCACATTCCGGTCGATCTGCCAGGTGACCTTACCGTGGGGCACTTGTATCTTCCGAAGGGTATTGGCCACATATGATAAGTCGGCGATGGGGGCGTGGTGGTATAAGTACACGCCTTCGTCGATCGAGAGAAACTCAAAATTCAGGGCCCGGCTAAGCAATTTGTCGACGTTCATGATAGCAAAGATACGCAGTTTTTGATAATCGTTGTCTATTCCGCAGGAATCAGTTTGAGCAGCATGCCCGGGCCTTCGGTAAGTATGTAGATATAGCCGTCGGCGCTTTGCGCGATGTGCCGTACGCGACCGATGCCTTGGAGCAGTTTTTCCTCATGGACGTAATGACCGTTGCTAAGCTCCACGCGCGCAACATGCGTTAGTGCCAGCGCACCAGCAAACAGGTTGCCCTGCCACGCCGGGAATTTATCGCCGGTATAAAACAGCAACCCGCAGGTAGCGATGGATGGCGTCCAATAGTGGATGGGTTGCTCCATGCCTTCTTTTTCCGTGAGGTCCGAGATGATGGCGCCACTATAATCGATGCCGTAGGTGATGATCGGCCAGCCGTAGTTTTTGCCGCGCTCGATGAGGTTGAGCTCGTCGCCTCCCCGCGGCCCGTGCTCGGTGGCGTAGATGATGTTGTTTGTGCTGTCGTACGCCATTCCCTGTACATTTCGGTGCCCGTAAGACCAAATGCTCGACCGAGCGTCGGGGGTATCTGTAAACGGATTGTCGGCGGGTATGCGGCCGTCATCGTGTAGTCGGTGGATTTTGCCTAGGTCGTTTGTCAAATCCTGTGCATTTTCTTTAACGCCGCGCTCGCCGGTGCTGAAATACAAGAACCCGGCGTTGTCGAAAACAATGCGACTGCCGAAATGTACGCCGGCAGTAGATAGCGGCGTGGTTTGGTATAGCGTTTCCAGGTCGGCGATTTCGTTACCTGCTAAGCGGAATCGAACCAAGGTGGTGCTGCCGCCTCCCGGCCCGGGCTTAGCGTAGGTGGCATAGATCCACCCGTTTGTGGCGTAGTTGGGGTGGGGTTGGATGTCGAGCAACCCACCCTGGCCGCGTTCGTAAGCCTCCGGCAACCCGGCTAGTTGCTCGCCGGTAAACCGATCGTTTTCGAACACGAGAATTTCGCCCTTCCGCTCGGTTACCAACAGCTTGCCATCCGGTAGCCACGCCATGCCCCACGGGTTATCGAGCTCGGCGTATAGCGTATCGATGTAAAATGTACTTTTCTCTGTCGGTATCGGTTGCCCTTTTTGGCCAGCGGCATTATTGTCCACGCCACCGCCGCTGTTGCCTGTACAGCGTAAACATAAGGTGCCTAAAGCAAACGTGCTTAGTAACAGTAGGGTTTTAATGCGTTTCATGCTTTATTTTCGAGCATCAAAGGTACGGAAAGTCTGTGGCAATTGTAAGTTCTCGTTGGCAGTGCAGCCAGTTGCCAAAACGAGAAATTAGATTGATTGGAGAATAAGATTTTAATTTCCGTACATTTGTCATAAAGCAAACGAATATGGAAGCGATTATGATCCATCCGGAAAATGCCGAACAACTCAAGACCGTTAAAACGGTTTTGAAGGCATTGAAGGTTCCTTTCGAACCGCAGTCTAATACATTGCCAGATCATGTGATGGTCAGTATCGATAGGGGAATCGGACAAGCGGCCCAAGGCAAGACCATTGGATTGGATGCATTCAAGGACAAACATTTTTTGAAACGATAAGTTTAATAAGCTAGCTCGAACCTAAAACGAAACTAACCTCATGCCGTACAAACTCCGCTTTACTCCTGAATCGGAAGATACGTACGATGCCCTGTCATCACAATTAATGGAGCGTTGGGGCGAGCGCTTTGTATTGAAGTTTGAACGACGTGTCTCCAAAGCGTTGGATACGTTGAGCAAGACTCCCCTCCTTTATCCGGTGGCTATTGAGGAGACCCAAGTCAGGAAATGCATCGTACATAAAAACTGTTCCATTCTTTATAAAGTTGATGGTCGAGTTGTAACGGTGATCTGTTTTTGGGATAACCGCCAAGAACCACTATTTGATGTCTAATGTATAAAATCGGTGCGTAACATAACATGTCATTCGAGTAGGACGACATGTGATATAGCTTCATCACGAAAGCATACGCTGTGGAAGTTGTGTAGTGCGGTAGCCAACGCCCGCTACACGCAGCGGCACAAACCGGCAGCCTATATAGTAGGTTTGCCGGTTTGTTATAATCATTACCTTTGTCATTGCTAGATGAGAAAAATGATGAAATATATCCTCTTAGGTATTGTATTTAGCCTATTCACCCAGGCGTCTATCGCGCAGGCTCCCTTGCGACTGGCGATAGCGGGATTAAGCCATGGACATGTCGACTGGATTTTCAATAGAAAAGACAAGCATGATGTCCAATTGGTCGGCATCTATGAAACCAACCCCGAATTGATAGCACGTTATGTGCAGCGGTACGAACTTGACGAAGCGATGTTCTTTACCGATTTGGACGCGATGCTGGATACGCTCAAGCCCGATGCGGTATCCGCTTTTGGTGCCATCAGCGAACATGTGGACGTGGTGCGGGCCTGCGCGCCGCGGAAAATCCATGTGATGGTTGAAAAGCCGTTGGCCACCACACTCGCCGATGCAAAGGAAATGGCGCAATTGGCCGACCAACACGAGATCCACGTACTGACGAATTTCGAGACCTCCTGGTATGAAAGTAACCAAGCGATTAAATCGATGCTCGACGATGGCCGGTTAGGTGCCATACGGAAAGTGATGGTCAATGATGGACATCAAGGACCCAAAGAAATCGGTGTGAGCAAGGAGTTTTTGGAAATATTAACTGACCCCGAAAAGAACGGGGCAGGGGCCCTGGTCGATTTCGGGTGTTATGGCGCCAACTTGATGACCTGGTTGATGGATGGCGTCCGGCCGCTTTCGGTAACCGCTGTTATCCATCAAAACAAACCCGATATCTACCAGGAAGTGGATGACGAGGCGACCATTATTCTCCAGTATCCCAGAGCACAGGCGGTTATCCAAGCCTCGTGGAATTGGCCGTTTTCGCGGAAGGATATGGAAGTTTACGGAACCCAGGGTTATGCGATTGCCACTGATGCGACAACCCTCCGCTACCGTCTGCAGCGTGACAACGCTGCGGAGGAAACACGCAAATTGAGACCGAGGGAGGCACCATTCAACGATCCGTTCTCGGTATTGGCGGCGGTGGTGAACGGTTCGCTGGTGTTGGATCATTCCGATCTATACGGGCTGCCCATCAACATCGTTACGGTAGAAATCCTCGAGGCGGCAATGAAATCCGCAGCGCAGCAGAAAACAATCTACTTACCCAACTAGAAGTTTTTTTATTTTCTATCTTAGCCTGCTCAAACTTAGAATGGCAATACTTAAAAACGATAAACCCACCATACGGGCGTGGGCCATGTTTGATTGGGCCAACTCGGCTTATAACCTGGTTATCACCTCGACCATATTCCCGGCTTATTATACCGCCATTACCTTTACCGAAGCCAACGGCGATCGTGTCACTTTTTTCGGTATAGAGGTGGTCAACACCGCATTATCCAGCTTCGCGCTGTCTGTCGCTTACCTTATTATGGCTTTGATGCTTCCCATATTGTCGTCGGTAGCCGATTTCAAAGGCAACAAAAAAGCATTTATGATGGCGTTTACGTACCTAGGGGGCATAGCCTGCATGGGGTTGTTTTTCTTTAAGCTGGAAACGCTGGAGTGGGGAATCATTTGTTTCACCCTGGCGGCCATGGGCTATGTGGGCGGGGTGCTGTTCAACAACTCGTACCTGCCGCAGATAGCTACCGTAGACCAACAGGACCGGGTAAGCGCGCAGGGTTTTGCCTACGGCTATATCGGTTGTGTAACCATCCAGATTATTTGCTTTGTATTTATACTCAAACCCGAGTGGTTCGGCATCACCGACCCCAGTTTTCCGCCGCGGTTGTCGTTTCTGTTGGTCGGCCTGTGGTGGATCGGGTTCGCACAGATACCCTTCGCGAAGCTGCCGAAAGACACGCGGAATAATGAACGCGTAACGCGGCATGTGCTGCGCAAAGGGTTTGCCGAACTTCGCGATGTGTGGATGCGGCTGCGGGAGATTCCGGAGATTAAACGGTTCCTGCCCGCCTTTTTCTTTTATGCCATGGGTGTGCAGACCGTGATGATTGTGGCGGCGGCATTTGGTGAAAAGGTGCTGCATCTGGGGGCTCCCAAGCTGATTGGCACCATCTTGCTGATCCAATTGGTGGCGATAGCGGGTGCGTACCTCATGTCGCTGCTGGCACGCTTTGTCGGAAACATAAGGGTACTGATGCTGGTGGTCTGTGTGTGGATCGGGATATGCGTCTCGGCGTATTATATCCAACACGAGGTGCAGTTTTATGTGTTGGCAGCGCTCGTTGGATTGGTGATGGGAGGGATACAGTCACTCTCGCGTTCCACTTATTCCAAACTTCTGCCTACCGACGAGGCCGATACGGCCTCCTTTTTCAGTTTTTACGATGTTACGGAGAAGGTTGCTATCGTCATCGGATTGTTTTCGTTTGCCCTCATCGAGCAGATGACCAATAATATCCGGTACTCGGCATTGAGTTTGGGCCTGTTTTTTGTAATGGGACTGGTGCTATTGTTTAGGATGTTGATATTGAAAAAAGCCACCACCGCATGACCGTTGAATTATTCATCCCCTGTTTTATCGATCAACTGTTTCCCGAAACGGCCTTCCATACCGTAAAGGTATTGGAGAAAGCGGGGTGCAAGGTGGCATACAACCCCGAACAGACGTGCTGTGGGCAGCCGGCTTACAATGCGGGCTTTTGGGACGAAGCCAAAAAAGTCGGCACCAAATTTCTGCATGATTTCCCTGACGACCGCGTAATCGTGTCGCCCTCGGCATCGTGCACGGGCATGGTGAAGAACGCATACAACGACTTGTTTACAAATACAATGGTGCATAACCGGTGCCGGTCTATCCAAGGAAACATCCACGAGCTATCCGATTTTCTTGTGAACGTATTGAAAAAGGATTACTTTGGCGCTGAATTAGAGGGGCGTGCGGTATACCACGACTCCTGTTCGGGGCTTCGTGAGTGCCGCATCAAAGATGAACCGCGGCAGCTGCTGGGTAATGTAGGAGGGTTGGAGCTGGTGGAAATGCGGCATACCGATACGTGCTGTGGCTTCGGCGGTACATTTGCCGTTAAGTTCGATGCAATCTCGAGCGCCATGGCCGAGCAGAAAGTGCACCACGCGTTGGAGATGGAAGCCGATTTTATCATTTCCACCGATTCCTCCTGTCTGCTCCACTTGCAAGGGTATATCGACAAGCACAATTTACCTGTCAAGACCTTGCATCTGGTGGATGTCTTGGCCAGCGGGTGGGCGAATATATAAATGCATGTATTACTAACGTTAACGATATGACTGATAGAAGATTATTTTTGAAACAACTTGGGGTAGGAGCGTTGGGCCTATCCGTATTGCCCATATTGGGCGAATCGTGTGCTAGCGCTACAAACAAGAAATTATTCTTTGATATTTCTTTGGCGGAGTGGTCGCTGCACAAAACGTTGTTCGATGGAAAGCTGGATAACCTTGATTTCCCAAAAACCGCCGCAGAGACATTCGGGATATATGCCGTTGAGTATGTAAACCAATTTTTCAAGGATAAAGCCAAAGACCAGGCGTATTTGACCGATTTGAATCAGCGGGCCAAGGATTATGGCGTGACTAATGTACTCATCATGATCGATGGTGAGGGGCCATTGGGGTCGACCAACGAGACGGAACGCACCCAAGCGGTGGAAAACCATTACAAATGGGTAGAAGCGGCGAAGTTTTTGGGATGCCATGCCATTCGCGTGAATGCCGCTGGCGAGGGCACTCCCGATGAAGTAAAGGCAGCTGCCATCGACGGTTTGGGTCGGTTGAGCGAGTTTGCTTCTCAACACGATATCAATGTCATTGTGGAGAACCACGGTGGCATATCATCTCACGGCGACTGGCTGAGTGCGGTGCTGCAAGGCGTAGGCAAAGACAATTGCGGCAGCTTGCCCGATTTTGGGAATTTCTATGAGTACGATCGCTATCAGGGCGTGGAAGACCTGATGCCCTTTGCCAAGGGCGTAAGCGCGAAATCGAATGTATTTGATGCCGAAGGCAATGAAACGAATATCGATTACCGGAAAATGCTGCAAATTGTCAAAGATGCGGGTTACACCGGGCACGTAGGTATTGAGTATGAAGGTAGCGAGTTAAGCGAGGAAGAAGGTATTAAAGCGACCAAACGGCTACTAGAGCGCGTGGGGGCTGAGCTGAGTTAAGTAGGATGTAGCGAATTTAGGGGGACCGTAAGTTTAGCATATTTATATTGCATATAAATGCGAATTTATCTAAGTTTGCGGTCTCTTTAAAAAAACCGTCGTTGCCTGGATGGTGGAACTGGTAGACACGCAGGACTTAAAATCCTGTTCCCGTTAAAGGAGTGCGGGTTCGATTCCCGCTCCAGGTACTGACCCGCTTTACGATACCGTAGGGCGGGTTTTTTGCTGTAAAGCTGTAAATAAGCCGTAATAGCGTATCCTATCCTAGGGAAAGAGCAGAAATTATGTACAGAAAAACGTTAATTGATGAGCGGCGGATAACCCCAAAATACGAATAGGTACACAGTACTCCCGAAAAACAGCTACGTTAAATGTTTAACTTAGCAGTTGTAAAATGAAAAGGGAAAGAAGGAAATTCAGTGTAAGCGGTCCATGAGAATATACGCAGAAACAGAACGGTTAATTTTGAGGGAGATTTGTCCATCGGATATCGATGGAATGTACGACCTCGACTCGGACCCTGATGTACACCAATACCTGGGGAATAAACCTGTACAGGATAAAAGCCAGGTTTCTGACGTGATTGATTATATCAGGAAGCAATATGTCGATAATGGTATTGGGCGATGGGCAATGATAGACAAAAAAACAAACGCTTTCTTAGGCTGGGCGGGTCTTAAGTACATAACCGAAGAGACAAATGGACATCACAATTTCTATGATCTCGGTTATCGATTAATAAAGCGATATTGGGGAAACGGTTTTGCGACAGAAGCGGCTATTGCTTCGCTCAATTACGGCTTTAATACACTGGGTATAAAAGAGATTTTTGGCATGGCCGATGTTGAAAACAAAGGGTCGAATAGGGTGCTGACCAAGGTTGGGTTTACATTCATTGAAACGTTCGAACTTGATAATATGATGCTTAATTGGTATAAAATTGATAGATAGTTTATGCCATTAAGCCCCAACCAGCAACGTGGGGTTGATCGTTTTGCGGCACACTGCAAAAGATGACCTGGGTTGGTCCCATGCTTTTCTTACCTTTGCGTCAACTTTGTAAGGACATGACGTTAGTACAACTGGAATATATTGTGGCGGTGGATACGTACCGGAGTTTTGTGGCAGCGGCAGAGAAATGCTGCGTAACCCAGCCGACCCTGAGTATGCAGATACAGAAGCTGGAGGAATCTATCGGTGCCCGTATCTTTAATAGGAGCCGGCAGCCGATTGTACCTACTGAATTGGGCGTGGAAATTGTCAAACAGGCCCGGATCGTGCTCAACGAGAGCCGCAAGATCAACGAGCTTGTACAATTGAAAAAAGGTGAACTGGAAGGTGAGCTGCGTATTGGCGTCATCCCCACCATTGCACCCTACCTGCTGCCGCGGGTGTTGGGCGGCTTCATGCAGAAGTTTCCGAAATTGCAGTTGCAGATATGGGAACACACCACCGACAAGATTGTCGAACAATTGAAGCTGGGCCTGCTCGACTGCGGGGTGCTTTCTACGCCGGTGTACGACCCGTCGGTGGTGGAACGCCCATTGTTTTACGAACCATTCGTCGCTTACCTATCAGCGAAAAGTGTGCTTGTGAATAAACGGGAAGTAACCGCAGAAGATGTATTGAGCGACAAGCTTTGGCTACTCACTGAGGGGCATTGCATGCGCGGGCAGGTGCTCAACATCTGCCAGCGGAAGCGCAGTATGGACCCGCAGGGTACCTTTGAATATAATACCGGAAGTGTAGAGACCCTCAAACGGATGGTAGACAGCAATTCGGGTGTTACCATTTTGCCCGAATTGAGTGTGGCGGATTTCGATGAGGACCATCTGGCCCGTGTACGGTATTTCAAAGCGCCCGAACCCGTGCGGGAAATCAGTCTGGTAACCACCCGGAATTTCCTGAAGGAGGTGGCTATCGATGCGCTCGAAAAGGAAATTGTGGCTTCCGTTCCAGAAAAATTCAAATCCAAGAAGCAGAAGTACGTCATGGAAATTGATTGACGCACCGTTGGAAACTTAACGTAATTCCATGCCCTTTATGCTATTATGTAGATCTCTTTTCTTGTTTTTTATCGTGCTCCTCGCGCTGGATACACCTGTTTTTTCGCAGACCACATACACCATTAGTGGCCATATCCGCGATGCGCAATCGGGCGAAACCCTTATAGGCGCCAGTATTCGGCTTCGTACGGATGCCGCCGTAGGTGCCCGTGCCAATAATTATGGGTTTTATTCGCTCACCTTGGATCAGGGAAACCATACCCTGGTGGTCTCGCACGTAGGCTACCAGTCGCAAGAACTGGCCTTCGAATTGACGGCAGATACGGTGGTAGACATAGAGTTGAGCAGTGGCAGGCTGCTGCAAGAGGTGGTTATCAGCCAATCGGCCGCGGATGACCAGGTGCGTAGCCCCCAGATGGGACTCACCCGGGTAGACGTAAATGAAATTAAGCATGTGCCCGTGCTGATGGGAGAGAAAGATGTGCTTAAAACCATTCAGCTGCTCCCGGGAGTACTGTCGGGAGGCGAGGGGAGTAGCAATTTCTTCGTGCGGGGTGGTGCTGGCGACCAGAACCTGATCTTGCTGGATGAAGCCATGGTCTACAACGCCTCGCACCTCTTCGGGTTCTTTTCTACCTTCAATTCGGACGCAATCAAAGATGTGAAACTGTACAAAGGCGGTATGCCCGCCCAATACGGAGGCCGCCTATCATCGGTGCTCGATATCACCATGCAGGATGGAAATAAAAAGTCGTTCGGCGCTGAAGGCGGTGTGGGCCTTATCGCATCACGGCTGAAAGTGGAGGGCCCCATTGTGAAAGACCGCGGCTCTTTCGTGGTAAGCGGGAGAAGGACATATGCAGACGTGTTTCTTAAGCTATCTAACGATGAGGCGGTGAAAAACAGCCAATTATATTTTTACGATCTCAACGCAAAGGGAAATTATCGGCTTGATGAACGGAATACGCTCTACCTTTCGGGGTATTTCGGAAGGGATGTGATGGGGTACGCTGGCCTCTTCGGGTTCGATTGGGGCAATGCTACAGGTACCTTGCGGTGGAACCACATCTTGAATAACCGCTGGTTTTCGAACACCACGGCGGTTTACAGCAATTTCAATTACAATGTCAACATTGAAAGCGACGATTTTAACTTCGTCATCGCTTCACGCATACAGAACTATAATCTTAAACAGGATTTCCAGTTTTTTGCCACGAATAGAAGCACCTGGCGTTTTGGATTCAATGTGCTTCACCAAGGTATATCGCCTGCAAACATCGATGCGGACGAGGAAACAGCCGTAAATAGTTTGCAATTGGAAAACCGCAAGGGACTGGAGTTGGCGGGCTATCTTTCACACGAGTGGAAGCCCGTGCAACGGCTGAACGTGATTTATGGGCTCAGGCTAACGAATTTCATGCTGTTGGGGCCCGGTACGTTTTACGACTACGATGGGGATGGCGATGCGATAAGCAGCCAGGTATATGGGAGCGGCGTTGTAGCGCAGCACTACCTCAATCTGGAACCCCGTTTATCGCTGAGCTACGAGCTGGCCGCGAACAATAGCTTGAAGCTATCGTACAACCGCAATGTGCAGCACCTGCACCAGCTAACCAATGCCACAGCGAGCCTGCCTACGGATACGTGGGTAATGAGCAGCAACAACATCAAGCCCCAGTTGGCAGACCAGGCGGCGTTGGGTTATTACCAGAATTTCGGCGGCGGTAGGTATGCGTTTTCCGTCGAATCTTACTATAAATACATGCAAAACCAGATCGATTACCGCAATGCCGCCGACTTGCAGGCGAATGAACATATCGAAGGGGAACTGTTGTATGGAGTAGGGCGTGCCTACGGCGTGGAGCTGTACCTGAAAAAGCAGAAAGGCAAATTGAACGGATGGTTGAGTTATGCTTTGGCAAAAAGTGAGCGCCAGTTTGACGGTATCAATAGCGGAACGTGGTTTGACGCGCGGCAAGACCGCACCCACGATGTGTCTGCGGTGGCGATGTACCAGCTGTCTCCCCGGTGGAACCTTTCTGCAACACTTGTCTATAGCACAGGCAATGCGGTGACCTTCCCCAGCGGGAAGTACACCGTGGATGGGCGGACCCTGTGGTACTATACCGAGCGCAATGGTTATCGTATGCCCGATTACCACCGGCTCGACCTTGGCGCCACTTGGGAGTCGAGGGCAACCAGGCGATTTCAGTCAAGCTGGACATTCGGCGTATACAATGTTTACAACCGTAAGAATGCGTATATCATCGACTTCAGGGAGAGCGAAATCAATCCTAACGTGACCGAAGCGTACCGGATAGCGCTGTTCGGTATCATTCCGTCGATTACGTGGAATTTTAAATTTTAGATGATGAACAGATTGTGTGTAATATGGCTGTTAGTCAGTATTTTTTCACTCTCATGTGAAGATGTAATCGATGTGAACTTGAACGATGCGGACCCGCAGTTAGTTGTTGTGGGCACGGTAAGCAACCGATCGCATGAACAGCAGGTCACCATCAGCCGCACGGTAGCCTTTGATGTTGCGCAATCGTACGACCCCGTGTCGAGTGCGGAGGTTACCGTGGTCGATGGCGATGGACGTGTGTTTCGGTATCGGGAAGCCTCGCCCGGTGTGTATGTGAGTAGTTTCAGGGGCCACGAGGGGGAGCGGTATGAGCTGTCGGTACGGGTGGAAGGGCAGGCGTTTACCGCGACATCGACCATGCCGCAGTTGGTCACTGCCGACTCCATTGGCACCGGGGTGAGAACGTTATTCGGCGAGGAGCAGAAATTCATTAGCCTGCGGTATGCTGATCCGATTGGCGTGCCGAATTATTACCGTTACCTCTGGCGCGTTAACGGCGGGCCTTTGGAGATGTTGCGGGTATCGGACGATAAGTTTAACGATGGCAAATATGTGAGTGAAGACCTGATGGATTTCGATACAGACCTTGTTAGCGGCGATTCAGTGACCGTTTGGATGCAGAGTATTGATATAGGTGCCTATGATTTCTGGAATGCCGTTGAATCTACTAATCCTGGCACGGCAGCTCCGGCAAATCCGCCGTCGCCCTTTGGCGATGGTGCCCTGGGGTACTTTAGTGCATACGCAGAATCGGAAATGTCTACGAAAGTTCAATAGGTCGGTCAGGACGCATTCATAACACCGCAAACGTATATCCTTGGCCCAGCCAATGCTCAATAGCGCGCGGTAGGGCATATGTAATGCGTGGCGCAGCCTTGATATTGTCATGGAAAACGACGATAGAGCCGTTGCGCGTGTGCTTGATGACGTTTTGTAAGCATTTATCCGGACTGAGGCCGATGTCAAAATCACCGCTTAATACGTCCCACATGATGATATCATACGTTTCCTGTAGCCGTTTGTACTGCGAGCGGCGCCCGCGCCCGTACGGTGGCCGAAATAAATTGGTATGCGTGAGTTGCTGGCAGCGATCTGCATTTTGAAGGTAAATATCATCTGGCGTTTGCCAGCCATTGAGGTGGTTGTAAGTATGATTACCAATCCGATGGCCATTTTCCACCAAGCGATCGAACAATTCAGGATGTTTTTTTATATTTTCGCCAACACAGAAGAAGGTAGCCTTGATGTCGTATTTTTTTAAGGTATTTATAACGAATGGTGTAACATCCGGTATCGGCCCATCGTCAAAGGTGAGAAAAATGCATTTCTCCGCCCGGCTTCGATGCCAGGTAAGTGTGGGGTAAAACCACTTGAGCAATACGGGCGGACGGACAGTATACATAGTGCGTTTACAAAAGAAACAAATAAAGATCACATATTGAAAAAGTGAAAGGAATGAAGAAAAGTTTCCTATACTTCGCATATTTCATGGCCGGTTGCTGCTTGGTGCTGCTGGCGCCTTCGCGTAGCGCTGCGCAGAAATTGGTGCCTATTAAAGTGGCCATTTACCATGCGCTCGATAATAACCTGCAAGTGAAGCAAGCCCGGTTCCAGGCGGCGTTATCTGAAGAAGACCTGAAACAGGCCAAGAGCCAATTTTATCCCACGCTGAATGCCGACGTAAATGGAAGTATGCGATTCGGACGCTATTTCGATCAATATACCGCCCAACTGGTGCCTTCGGTGAATACAGCCAGCGGCGGTATCTCAACAGACATTCCGATTTTCCAGGGCTTTCAGCGCATCAACCAAATACGGGCAAACAAAAGCCAGCTTGCGGCCGACCAAAGTAATGTGGAAAAGGCCAAGAACGACCTCGTATTGTCGGTCGCCACAACCTATCTGGAGGCACTGACGAACCAGGACCTGCTTACCGCGGCAGAACAGCAGTTGAAGCTGTCGCAACGGCAGCTGGAGGTAGCAAACGCCAATTACGAAGTAGGGAACAATACCCTGGCCGACCTGTCGCAGGCCAAAAGCCAGGTGGCAACAGATGAATTGAATGTAACTTCTGCAAGAAATGCCTACGAGCTTTCGATGCTGAATCTGAAGCAACTGATGGAGATGGATCCGGCCGAAGACATCGTGCTAGAGAAACCCGACATTGAATTGATCGAGCAGACCGCTGTTGTTTATGATGCCCGGGAGGTATTCGCTACGGCATTGGCTGCCCAACCCGATATCCGGGCAGCGGAGTTTTCAACGGAGGCGGCCAAGGCAAACGTCGCTATTGCGAAGGGGGGCTATTATCCCACGTTGGGTTTCGGTGCGGGCTACAGTACTAGTGTCTCTTCGGTGGCATCCAAGCTTGTTGGGGTGGACGCAAACAACGAGCCGATTTACGAGCGCGTGAATTTCGGTGACCAGCTAAAGGAAAACGAGAGTCCCTACATTGGTTTGAGCTTGAGGATCCCCATTTTCAACCGGTTTCAAACGCGCACCAGTGTAAATAAAGCGAAGATAAATTACCAGTACGCGTTGACGAATGAACAGCTGGCGAAAAATAACTTGAATAAAATCATTGCCCAGGCGGTGCTCGATCTGCGCGCGGCGAAAACGCGTTACCATTCCACAGAAACCGCTTTCGCGTCCGCAAAAGATGCCTTTGAGGTCATTAGTCAGCGGTATGACGTGGGCTTGGCCAACTCGGTGGAACTATTTACCGCACAGACCACCATGAATAGGGCGGAATTTGATCACATCCAGGCACGGTACGACATTTTGTTCCGTAGCAAGGTGATCGATTTCTATTTGGGCAATGAGATTAATTTTGAAAACTGAATATATAAACAACCAAATCATAGATAAACGATGGCAAAGAAGAAAAATACGCTAAAGTATGTGTTAATCGGTGCTGCAGTCCTGTTGGTATTCGTTATCATCGCGAATAAAATGGGATGGATCGGCCAAGGTGATGTGATCAAGGTTGCAACAGACAAAGCAGAGAAGAAGACCGTCAACGAACAGGTCTCTGCCAGTGGTAAGATACAGCCCGAGGTAGAGGTGAAGCTAAGTTCCGAAGTGTCGGGCGAAATTGTAGAGCTAACGGTAAACGAAGGTGACGTGGTGTCCAAGGGTCAAATCCTTTGTCGCATACGGCCCGATATCCTCCAGTCGGGGTATGAGCGGGCAGTAGCATCGTTGAATGCGCAAAAGGCGAGTTTGGCCATGGCACAACAACAGTTGAAGCAGCAGGAAATCAATTTCGCCAACCTCGAAGCCAACTACAACCGGAACAAGGAATTGTTTGACAAGAAGGTGATATCGGCAGCCGAGTTTGACCAGGTACGGGCGGATTATGAGAGTGCCCGTGCAACGTTGGAAGCCCAACGGCAGAATGTGCTGGTTACCAAATACGGCATTGACCAATCGGAAGCATCGGTAAAGGAGGCCGGCGATAATTTGGCCCGTACAACGATTTACGCCCCCGTAGACGGTGTGATATCGATCTTGCAGGTAGAACTTGGCGAACGTGTGGTAGGTACGGCACAGATGGCGGGCACCGAAATTATGCGTATTGCCAACATGGACGCTATGGAGGTCGTGGTGGAGGTTAATGAAAATGACATCAACCGTGTAGCACTCGATAATGAGGCGACTATTGAGATAGATGCATTCCAGGACCGGAAATTCAAGGGTGTTATCACTGAGATCGCCAGCTCGTCTACCACGGCCGCTACGGCGAGTGGCACAGCGGGCACCGACCAAGTAACGAACTTCAATGTGAAGGTGCGCATATTACCCGAGTCGTACGATGACCTGCTGAAGGAAGATCTCGAAAACCCATCGCCCTTCCGTCCGGGATTGTCTGCCACGGTAGATATCCACACCCAAAAGGACAATGGTTTGGCTATTCCTATCCAAGCTGTGACCACGCGTGAAGCTCCTAGCGCCAACGGGGCCGATACGACCGCAACAGCAGATACGGCCGCGGTGGATAAGCCGGCCATGGGCGGCGATAAAAAGGCGAACGAATATGTCTTTGTGTATGACGAACAAAGCAATACAGTGAAACAGGTAGCGGTGACGACGGGTATCCAGGACGATATGTATATCCGCGTGCTATCGGGGCTCAACGAAGGCGATGAGGTGGTCTCCCGACCATTCAATGCCATTACCAAAACCCTGAAAGACGGCAGTAAAGTAGAAAAAGTAGATAAAAACAGCCTGTTTTAACGGCCGTTTCATACTGCGTCAGTGCATAGCACGTTTGGCGATGGGATCGATACGTAGTTGAACGATTCCATCGTTTTCATTTTCAAGCAATGCGGTGCAGTCTACGTCCAATACATCGGCAATCTGGAACAGACGCTCTAAAGACAGTTTGTGGAACCCTAGTTCGAGCTTGCTGTACGCATTTTGGGATATCCCTATTTTGCGTGCTACGTAATCTTGGGTATAGTTGCGGTATTCCCGGACGCGCCGGATGTTGCTGGCAACACTTTTCGCTTTGGCGATAGGTTTCATCATATCGTGGTCATCCATTCATAGGGGTTCATAAGCAGTGATGCAAAGTAATAAGCCTAATTGGTATCCGGGTTAGTTTATCCTGTTTATTTCGTTCATAAAAAGGCAGGTCGCTATATTTATTGTATTCCTACCGGTTATATTTTATTCCTTTCAGTTGTTTGATTTACAGGTGTTAATGCATGATTTCCGTCATAAAATGGCGTTCTTTGTGATGACGATGCACCGAGCTGTTGTCAAAAAGGGGATGCTGAAAACCTTTCAATCGAGTAGGCGCTAATTAAAACTTACATTATCTATGAAGCTTCAAGAATTGAACGAGCAGGAGTTGAAAGCCACCAATGGTGGGTTGTTGGGATTGTTTAATGGTCCGTTGGTTGGTGGCCTAGCGGTAGGCGACCTGTTGTCGCTGACGGTGGTTGGAACCGATGATCAAATCGATGCTAATGCAAGTGTTAACCTGAACGGGTTGGCAGGCGGATTGGGCGGCGGCAACCTTCTTGGTGGTCTCTTAGGTGGTTTATTAGGCGGTATCAGCTTATAAGCCGATTGCTCACCTGCAAGGAGTGATAGGCGACAGTTCTGTCATGCAGGGTTGACTAAAAGGAGGGATACACATATCCCTCTTTTTTTTATCGATTAGCCTTGGGTAGGCGTTCCATATACTATACATCGAAGATAACATGGCAAAAAAGCTGTTTCCGGCTGAAATCGTCGAATTTACGGCAGAGTACCATTTTAATAGGCACAACCCACGTACCCTCATCGTGTACCAGCTTCTACTACTGTTGGTGATTGGTGCTATTGTTTCCTTGTTTCTGGTAAAGATCGACGTCAGCGTGAAAGGAACGGGAGTGCTACGTGCCGTGCAGGAAGACCATGTCATCAAAGCGATTGTTTCGGGTCGTATAGAAGAGGTATTCGTAGCCGAAAACCAACGCGTTGAGGCCGGACAGGTACTGGCAAGGATACGGACGGATATCCTCGATCAGGAAGAGCATCTGCTGCTATCACAGCGGTCCGACTTGGGTAGCCAGCTGGACGACTTGCATAAACTTACCCACATGCTCCAGCAGCGGAACGTGACGCGACGCCCTACATTGGCCTCGGCGATGTATGGCCAGCAGTTCACATTATTCTGGCAGCGGGTATCTAAATTGCAGAACCAACTTGATCTGGCCGAAAAGAATTTCGAACGGTACAGCCAATTGTATGATAACCGGGTGATTTCTTCAGCCGAATATGATGAAGCAAACTATACTTACCAACAAGCCAAATCCGAATTGGAACTGGCTTATGACGAGCAGGCATCACTATGGCAGCAGGACTTGAATAGCCTTCGCTTGAAAACGGGTGAATTGGGGACGCGGATAAACCAGGTAAACAAAGAGCAGGAGCTGTACGTGCTGCAGGCGCCGGCATCAGGCACCCTGCAATCCGTGAAGGGACTGCGGCAGGGGAGTATGATTAGTGCAAACGAGGTGCTCGCTGAGGTGTCGCCCGATTCGGGACTGATTGCCGAGGCGTATATCCTGCCGAAGGATATCGGTTACCTGCATACAGGCACGCCGGTGAAACTTCAAGTCGAGGCATATGATTATAACCAATGGGGGATGGCCACAGGCGAGATTACGTCGATTTCGGCCGATATCTTCACCGACCGTGGGCAGCCCTATTTTAAAGTGCGCTGCTTGCTTAATGAAGACAAGCTGATGCTCAAAAATGGGTATGAGGGCAAACTACATAAGGGGATGACGTTGCAGGCGCGATTTTTCGTAACGCGACGCACCCTCTTTCAATTGATATATGACAAGGCAGATGATTGGCTGAATCCGAATATCATATCGGCTCAACAACAGGCCGCACGTTGAACATATGGGTAGTGATGATTAAGCATGGCAAAAGATGAAAAGATTGAGACGCGTAAGAATCAAACAGCATGACATTGCCGACTGTGCGGCGGCGTGCTTGGCATCTGTATTGGCATGGTACAGGCGCGATGTACCCATCGCCCGTATCCGGCAGTATGCTTCGACAGACCAGAAAGGCACGACCGCATGGGGTATTATCCAAGCGGCCAAGAAGCTGAATCTTTCGGCCAAGGGTGTGCGTGGCGACCTCGAAGCATTGCCCGATATCCCATTGCCGGCGATTGCCCACGTGGTGGTGCGTCAACGATTACAGCATTATGTGGTTATTTATGGGGTGTCGAAGACCGATGTGCAGGTAATGGATCCCGCCACGGGAACAGTAGATAGGGTGCCGCTTTCTACCTTCAAGGAGAGCTGGACCGGCGTGCTGATTCTCCTCAGTCCGGATGATGGCTTTCGACCCGGCAGCGAGAAAGTGAGCGTGGCCAGCCGTTTCATGTACTTGTTGAAACCCCATAGGGCCATCCTTTGGCAAGTGCTCACGGGCGCGTTATTGTTTACCGTGCTGGGCTTGTCTACTTCTATTTTCTTACAAAAGATCGTGGACCATGTGATTCCCGATGGAAATCGCAACCTCCTCAATCTGATGGGGATTGCCATGGTGTCCATTTTGGTGGTGAAACTGATCATCAACCATGCCCGTACCATCCTCACCATCAATACCGGACAGCAGATCGACGCTCGGCTTATCTTGGGGTATTACAAGCACCTGCTGCGGTTGCCGCAGGCGTTTTTTGATAACATGCGCGTAGGCGAGATCATATCGAGAATGAATGATGCGGTGAAAATCAGGGCGTTCGTGAATGATGTGTTGGTCGGCTTGGCCGTCAATGTCTTCATCGTGGTGTTTTCATTTGCGCTGATGTTTACTTATTATTGGAAATTGGCGCTTGTATTGTTGTTGGTGGTGCCTTTGTTTTCCATCATCTATTATTTCGCAAACCGGCTGCACCGGAAGACACAACGAAAACTCATGGAGGATTCGGCCGATCTGGAAGCCCAATTGGTCGAATCGGTCAATGCCGCCCGTACCATCAAGCGTTTCGGATTGGAGGAGTTTGCCAACTTCAAAACAGAAACCCGTTTTATTCAGTTGCTCAAGAGCGTTTACGCATCGTCCACGAACTCCCTGTGGATAGGGAATGCCAACGGGCTGGTGGCCGGCTTGTTTACGGTGGTTTTATTGTGGTTGGGTACGTTATTCGTGCTCGATAAAATCATTACGCCAGGCGAACTGCTCTCATTCTACGCTATTTTAGGGTATTTTATCGGTCCGGTGGGTAGCCTGATCGGAATGAATAAAACCATCCAAGACGCCGTAATCGCGGCCGACCGCCTTTTTGAGGTAATGGACCTGGAGCGCGAGGAAAGCGAGAATCAGAGCGATCTGACCACTGAGATGGTCGGCGACCTGACGTTTGCGGATGTGAAATTCCAATATGGCACGCGCACAACAGTTTTTGAAAAGTTCAACCTACAGATTCCGAAAGGTAAGGTTACCGCAATAGTAGGTGAGAGCGGTTCGGGGAAAACCACGTTGCTTTCGTTGCTGCATAATATGTATCCGATCCAAGGAGGTAAAATAACGGTTGGCGATTTTGACGTACGTTACCTCACGCACGACAGCCTTCGGCGGTTGGTAGGGGTCGTACCGCAGGAGGTTCATCTTTTCGCCGGTAATATCGTGCAGAACATTGCCATCGGCGATTTGTCGCCCGATATGAACGAAATCATGAGGCTGTGCAAGGAATTAGATATGCTGTCGTTCATCGAGCAGCTTCCTGCGGGACTTAACACCTATATCGGCGAGAACGGCACGCAGCTTTCCGGAGGGCAACGGCAGCGGATTGCCATTGCGCGGGCACTTTACCGCCATCCCGAGGTGCTTATCCTGGATGAGGCTACTTCGTCGCTCGACTCGATCTCGGAAAGCCACGTGCAACGTACCATTGCCGATTTTAACAAGGTGGGTAAAACCGTGATCATTATTGCACACCGCCTCAGTACGGTGATGAATGCCGATAAAATTGCAGTGCTCTATAAAGGCACCCTCGTGGAAGAAGGCCATCACTCAAGCCTGATGAATATAAAAGGGCATTACTACAATATGTGGCAGCAGCAGTTCCCGCCCGAGTTTGCCCTATTGAGTAAGCCATTGCCACGAAATTAACGGGTGACAGTATTTCACTTTGATTACGCAAACGAAGGGTTGTTTTACGGGGTGCTCGCTGCGCGAGGGGCTTGTTGCATTTGCCCGCAAGGCGTTTTGTCGCTGGCCGCGACAGGGCTTTGTTCTTTGGCTTGCCCCAAAGAACCAAAACGCAAGGCTGTGCCGCATTTGTCGTTCCGGCTGCGCGCTGGTGCAATGGTGCGAACCTTAGGCCGCCCGCGCTTATGGCCCACCCGATGGCTGGGTTCCGCTTGTTGGGGGGGTACCCCATCGTTCAGGCAACTCACCCCCACGGCCTGCACGTCCAACTGCGCCAAGGCCGATCCTACATCCGAACGGACGTGGCTGCTAATGGCCTAACGGAGCTTCCATGGACCCAGATCGTCTTTTCTCTTGGCGAGCATGGCCGCGACAGGGCTTTGTTCTTCGGCTTGCCCCAAAGAACCAAAACGCAAGGCTGTGCCGCATTTGTCGTTCCGGCTACGCGCTGGTGCAATGGTGCGAACCTTAGGCCGCCAGCGCTTATGGCCCACCCGATGGCTGGGTTCCGCTTATTTGGGTGCTTACCCCGTCGTTCCTGCAATGCACCGCCACGGCCTGCACGTCCAACTGCGCCAAGGCCGATCCTCCCTCCGACCGGACGTGGCTGCAAATGGCCAAACGGAGCTACCCTGGACCCCGATCGTCATTTCTCCTGGCGAGCATGGCCGCGACAGGGCTTTGTTCTTTGGCTTGCCCCACAGAACCAAAACGCAAGGCTGTGCCGCATTTGTCGTTCCGGCTGCGCGCTGGTGCAATGGCGCGAACCCTAGGCCGCCAGCGCTAATAGCCTACCCAATGGCTGGGTTCCGCTTATTTGGGTGCTTACCCCGTCGTTCCTGCAATGCACCGCCACGGCCTGCACGTCCAACTGCGCCAAGGCCGATCCTACTCCGAACGAACGTGGCTGCCAGTATCCAAACGGAGCTATCACAGACCCCGATCGTCATACCCATGGCGAAGCCATCCGTAGATACCAGATCGAACGCGGACGGCCTAGCCTGCGGAGGCCGCAACCGGCAGCCAGGCATGCCCCACCCCGTATACCGGGCGAAGCCACCGTACATCCAGCGAACCGACGAACGAAGGGGTGGGTTGGCGCATGGGGGTGGCTTCGGTTTGCTGCGGCGCATGCGGCAACGGGTTGCAACGGAGCAGGCAAGCCGAAGCACCTTGGGCACTTGGGTGCACTCCAAGTGCCATGCCCCCGCGGCATAGAGCGGAAAGAGGAAGTCGCCCCCGCGGCATAGAGCGGAAAAAAGAAAGGAAGTCGCCTCCGCGGCGAAGGAGCGGAAAGAAGAAATCGCCTCCGGGGCATAGAGGGGTAACAAGAAAGAAAATCAATTTCGCGGCTAAAGAACGGAAAAAAAGCACAGCGAGAGAACGGTGAGGACAAGCAAAGAAGTTGCCTCGGCAAGAGAGAGTGGTAAGAAAAAGAAATCACCCTAGGAAGACCAATAACAATTTTAGTTGGACTGATTATAAATAATATGTATATTCGCCTCCGATTATTGACATGGAATAAACAATGGTTTGCCCGCTAGCTCATTTCGAAGAAATATATAAAACCCAGCATGGGGCTGTATATCAATGCAGCAGGAAGAATTGCTATTGGTTGGAATTTGCCGGCGATACCACAGCGTTTAGGGTGGGCGACTTCTTTAATTTCAAAAAGCGGATCGATGCCATCGACCTGTCGGCCATGATTATCGATTCATCACGGACTGCTGATTTTACGATTGTCATGCCATTCCGTACACCTCGTTGTTTCGTTTTGGATGTAAACGATGTGCTGAACCTCCGTGAATTGCTGGATGGCGCCAAGTTTATGATTGAGCTCAATAGTGTCGTCAATGCCTGCCTCCAAGGGGCTTCTGCCAGCGCCCGCGCATAATTTAGACTGAATTCGTATTGCTTTTATTTTGTGGTGTTTACCGCTTAGTTTGTGTATTTTTGTACCATAAGCTCGGGTAAGCCGTTGCTTGTTTGTTGAAATCGAAAAACAAAGGATATCATGAAAGATTTATTAAGATTGAAAACTTCGTTGAACGAAGAAATCGAAACCATATTGAATGCACAGATTAAGGTAGAAGCACATTCGTCGTCCGTTTACCTGGCGATGTCGGCTTGGTGCGACGACCAGGGGTATGACTTCAGCGCCACCTTTTTTGCTGAGCAATCGGAAGAAGAGCGGAAGCACATGATGAAACTTTTCAATTATGTGAATGACCGGGGCGGAAAGGCAATCTCACCGGAGATCACCAACATTCCGGCCGATTTCGAATCGTTCCGTTCGGTATTTGAGGAAATGCTCGAACAGGAAATGTATGTGACGCAGCAGTTTAACAATATCGCCGACAAATGCATCAAATTGAAGGACTTTGTGACCTTTCAATTTGTACAGTGGTTCCTTGAGGAACAGATTGAAGAAGAATATGTGGCACGCCGCATATTGGATATGTTTGACGTAATCGGTGAAGAGGGTGTTGGCCGATGGGAAATTGACAAGCATATACCTAAAGTACAGTACGATGGTTAATATGCTAGCCGTTAGCAAGTAGGATATTCGGGCTGCCTTTTTTAAAGAGGCAGCCCGATTTTTTTTGCACACATACGGATTATGTACTATCTTTCGTTCTTTATAAAGGGTGGGGCGGGGATTGTTGTTTGTATCCACGTAATCCACGTCTGATTCATTTATTGTTACGAAAAGTTGCCATCGATAGCACCACATAAGCTCCTCGTTTTTGCCTTCCTTTTTGTATCGTTGCAGGCTTTCACACAGCATCAACGAAAGGAAATAAGCGGCCTTGTTATCGATACGGCGGGTACGCCGTTGGTTGGCGTCAATGTGCGATTAACCACCATATTGGATACGATGCTATCCGTAACCAACGATCATGGCCAGTTTAGCTTTTCCGATATCATTGGCCCCGAGTTCAGGTTGAGCTTTAGCATGATCGGGCACAAAATATTAGACCGCACTTATGCCAATAATTTTCCGAGTACAACCATGCAGCTGTTGCCAACCGTGCTGCCACCCCAGCGAACACTATTGGCGGAGATTGTCATTAATAGGGTGCAACCGATCGTCCTCAAGGAAGATACAATACAGTATAACCTGGAAGCCTATAACATCCGGGAAAACGCGTTGTTGGAAGAGGCATTGAAACTACTTCCCAACATGCAAGTAAGGCGGGATGGTAAGGTCTTCGCACAAGGGAAACTCATCAGCCGCGTGCAGGTAGACGGCAAGAATTTCTTCGGCGGCGACGTGCCAACGGCAACCCGCAATCTCCCCGCGGGGTTCATCCTGTCCGTACAGGTGATTGATTATTATGGCGACATGGCCAACACCACGGGTGTAAAAGACACCGAATCGGAGAAAATACTCAACATTGTGTTGAAAGAGGACAGCAAGCGGATCCTATTTGGCCAGGTAACGGGCGGTGGCGGTACGGAAAAGCGCTACATCGGGAGTATGGGGCTGAATAACTTCAATGATGGGCAAGAGTTTTCCGTTTTGGGCTCGTTTAACAATACCAATACCAGCCTCTTTAGCTATGGGGTGCCGAGTGGTGCAGGTACGCGCGACCGGGGAAGCATGGACCTTACGGGCATGACAGATCCCGTAGACGGCGTGAATACCACCAATTCGGCCAGTGTTAGTTACTCCGATGATTTATCCGACAAGGTAAGCGTTTATGGCAGGTACACCTACACGAATAGAAAAAACCATACCATCGGTCAGTCGGTGTTGACGAGCCACTTCGATTTTTACGAAATCATCAACCAGGAAGAGCGGGAGCTCGTTACGGATAACATCAACCATTTGATGGCCTGGGATATAGAAGCCCAGTTGGATAGCCGGAACTATTTGAAAATAAGCCCGAACCTGACGTATCGTACCGTCAATACCACCAACCATAGCAACGATACCATTAAAAACCGCAACATCGTGAGCGAGCGGGTGTACCACGCTACGGATGAGGTGTCGACGCCCAATTTTGATATGGACGTCCTGTATTCCCGGATGTTTCATAAGCCCGGCAGGAAATTCGTACTCAACATGCAGGGTAAGTATGCCAGAGAGGATAAGTTGGAAGACGTAAATGATTATTTTGAGAGCATGAATGCGCATTCGGGACAACCCATTCAAGATGATGCGTATTACCTTGTCCAGCAGATAAACAGTGACAACCAAAGTCGCATAGGGCGGCTCAAGGCCTCTTTTGTGGAACCAATTGACAAATCGAGTATATTGGAGGTCAATTATGAGTACAACTACACGGCAATAGACAGCCGCAGGAGCGTATGGGATACCAACGAAGAAATGTTTGTCGATTCGCTGGGCGTAGACTACTCCTATTTCTTCGAAAGCAACCGGGTGGGCCTGAATTACCAAATGGAACAGAACACGCGGTTTAAATATACGCTGGGGTTTGCGGTACAACCGTTGCTGCTGCAAGGCCACATGCTCCATGCGGATACGTTGATTCAGCACCGAAATGTCAATATCATCCCGAGCGCGGGCTTCCGGTTCCGTATCAGTGAGGAGAGCGAACTGTCTGTCGAATATTTGGGTACCAACAACCAACCGAACTTTTCGCAGATACAGCCTATCCGTAACCTTACCAACTCACAGAATATTATCATTGGGAACGCCGATTTGAAAGCGGAGTTCGTCAACCGGTTGACCACCCGCTTCCGGCAAATTAAAATGGGCAAGAACCAGTTCTTCGAGGCCCAGCTGGCCTTCAATAAGATACAGAACAAAATCGTAACCAGCAGGTCGAATCCCAACGGTACGGTGCAGGAAACCAGTTTCCGTAATTCCAGTGGTTATTTTGACGCCAGGGGCTATTATATGTTCAGTACGCCGATCATCAATGGAGATTTCCAGCTGAATCTCAATGGTACCACCGACTATGTGAACAACATATCGTATATCAACGAGGAAAAAAATTATGGACGTAATTTCATTTACTCGCAAGCGATCCAAATGCGATTTATGCTTGAAGATATTATTGAAACTGAATTGAACACCGGCTACACGTTTAACCACACCCGTTATTCGCTGCGTAACAGCGAGGGCATCAATGCCAACTCATTTCTGGTAGGACTGGCCGCGAAGGGCTATCTTTCGGACAACTGGGCATTCGGATTTGATTTATCGCATCGGCTCAACAGCGGCTACAGTAGTTTTGTGAATGTAAACCCCACATTGCTCAATGCCTACCTCGAATGTACGTTTTTACCCAACAAGATGGCGCTGCTCCGGTTTCAGGGCTTTGACTTGTTTAACCAGAATACGGGTGTAACCCATGAAATTATGGGCTCTGACGCACTGTTTATGCGCAATAACCGGTTGGCAAGGTATTTTATGGTCTCGTTAAATATTCGCCTGCAAAAATATCCGTCGAAAAAATCATGATGCTGTTGCCGTCATTTAAAAAATGGATATTGTTGCCAACATGCAAATAATTTACGTCCTTAGTTGCCACTTATCATAACAGAAACGATTAATGACGGATACGATGAACGAAGCGTTTTTTCAACGACTATACGATAAACAAAGGGAAATCGCGGACGTGCCGCCCAACGGTGTGATTGCCGAATGGGCATTGCACCTGTTGGATTTGCTTTTTCCTGAACGGCAAACCCATCCCAACCGAGACGTGGAGCAACTTAAGGTGCAGTTTGGCCAATCGGAGGCAGACCTGCTCAACATTCTCAACCGCACAAAGGCGTGTGAAGCATGCAATCACGAGAAGGTTACCGGACGTTTTTACACGGCTTTGCCCGAACTGCAACGGGTTATGTACACCGATTCCGTGGCGTTATTCGAAGGGGACCCGGCGGCTACCAGCACCTTCGAGGTGATCCGTACCTATCCTGGATTCCTGGCCATTGCATTGTATCGCTTGGCCCATGCCCTGATGGACCTCGAAGTGCCGCTTTTACCACGGATACTGACGGAATATGCCCATTCGCAAACCGGTATAGACATCCACCCTGCAGCTACCATCGGCGAATACTTCTGCATCGACCACGGTACGGGCGTGGTGATCGGCGAAACGGCCGTGATAGGTAATCAGGTGAAAGTGTATCAGGGGGTTACCTTGGGGGCCATGAGCGTGGAGAAAATTTTGGCGAATACCAGGCGCCACCCCACTATTGAGGACCATGTGGTGATTTATGCCGGTGCAACGATTTTGGGTGGAGATACCGTCATCGGGCACGACAGTGTCATCGGTGGAAATGTTTGGCTTACCTCTAGCATACCACCTTACTCGACGGTTTATCACCAACCTACCGTGAAAATTGTAGACTCAAAGGCAATACATTAGGCTATGCATACATTGATTGATTGCGTGGGAAATACCCCAATGGTAAAACTTGAGAAACTAAACCCCAACCCGGAAGTGACGATTTACGTTAAATTGGAGGGTACCAATCCGGGGGGGAGCGTGAAAGATCGTGCAGCGCTCCATATGATACGAAGTGCGATAGACCGGGGCGATATTACCCCGGAAACGAAACTCATCGAAGCTACTAGCGGTAATACAGGTATTGCGTTGGCCATGATGGCGCGGGTTTTCGGGTTGTCTATCGAGTTGGTGATGCCATCGAGTTCCACACGGGAGCGAACGCTCACCATGGAAGCCTACGGAGCAAAGGTAACGCTGTTGGATACTATTGAGGCATGCCGTGATTATGCCGAAGAAAAGGGAGCCGGTCCCGATTATTATGTGTTCAACCAATTTGCGAACCCCGACAACTACCTTGCCCATTACCAAACCACGGGGCCGGAGATCTGGCGCGACACGGAAGGCGGAATCACCCACTTTGTGAGTGCCATGGGTACAACAGGCAGTATTATGGGCAATTCGATGTTCTTGAAAGAACAGAATCCAGCGGTGCAAATCGTGGGCTGCCAGCCGCTGGAGGGGTCGTCTATTCCAGGTATCCGTCGCTGGCCGACCGAATACCTGCCTAAAATCTACGACGCCCAGCGGGTCGATCGCGTGATGGATGTTTCGCAAGCAGATGCAACAGCAGCGGCGCGGCAATTGGCGCGGGAGGAGGGGATATTTGCGGGGATGAGCAGCGGCGGTGCAATGGCATGCGCGGTGCGGCTAGCCACCGAACTAGACTCGGGCGTCATTGTGTTTATCGCGTGCGACCGTGGCGACCGTTACCTTTCTAGTGACTTGTTCGGTTAGGACCCAAATTTACTTTTCAATGCCGCTAGTTTAGCGGCCATGTCGGTTTCCGCTTGGCGTGCTTTAGTAGGCTTGCGCTGCTTTTTCGGACGTTCGTTTTGTTTCTTGGGACGTTCGTTTTGTTTGGCTGCAGGACGCTCTTCCGTTTTCATGGAGAGGCTTATCCGGTTGCGTTTCTCGTCTACTTCGGTAACCGTTACCATCACCTTCTGCTGAACTTTTATCAATTCGTTGGGATCTTTTACAAAGCGGTTGGCCAGTTGGCTGAGGTGTACCAGCCCGTCTTGGTGTACGCCGATATCTACAAAAGCGCCGAAGTTGGTGATGTTCGTGACGATACCCGGTAGGCGCATGCCAATACGGAGGTCGGCAACACGGTTTACACCTTCTGTAAACGAAAAGGGCTCGAATTGCTCGCGCGGGTCCCGCCCCGGCTTGGCCAGCTCGGCCAGGATGTCGTGCAGCGTGGGCATACCCACATGTTCGCTGACGTATTTCTTTAGCTCAATCTGTTTACGGCGATGCTCGTCGCGTAGTAGGTCAGCCACCTCGCAGCCCAGATCAGCAGCCATTTGGGCAACCAAAGCGTAACGCTCGGGATGGACTGCGCTGGCATCTAGTGGATTCTGTGCGTTGCGTATCCGCAGGAAACCCGCAGCCTGTTCAAAGGCTTTTTCGCCGAGCCGTGGCACCTGCTTCAGCGATTCGCGGTTGCGGAATGCGCCGTGCGCCTGGCGGAAGTTGATGATTTGCTGCGCCAGTGATGGTCCCAGACCGGAGATGTAGGATAGGATTTCTTTGGAAGCGGTATTGAGTTCGACCCCCACAGCGTTGACACAGCTGACAACGGTGTCATCTAGCGAGTGCTGTAACTTCGATTGGTCAACATCGTGCTGATACTGGCCCACGCCGATGGACTTCGGGTCTATTTTGACCAGTTCGGCCAACGGGTCCATGAGCCGGCGGCCAATGGATACGGCACCGCGAACGGTGACATCATGGTCGGGAAATTCGGCTCGGGCGGTATCGGAAGCCGAATAGATAGAGGCTCCGCTTTCGTTCACCATCACCACGGCAACGTTGGGGATGTCCAGCTTACGCACAAAGGCTTCTGTTTCACGTCCGGCCGTGCCATTACCAATGGCGATTGCCTGCAACTGGTGCTTTTCGATCAGCGTGTGGATGGTTTTAGCGGCCTGTTCAGCTCCCCCGGTACCGGTATGGAGGAACAGCGTCGTGTTTTCGAGCAATGCGCCCTGTTCGTCAAGACAAACGGTTTTGCAGCCGGTGCGGAAGCCGGGGTCGATGGCCATGAGGCGTTTCTGCCCCAGCGGGGCTGCCAATAGCAATTGCCTTACGTTGCCGGCGAATACCCGTATAGCCTCCTCGTCGGCACGTTGGCGTGTAAGCATACGTACCTCGGTTTCCATGGCCGGTTTGAGGAGCCGCTTGTATCCATCGAGCATGGCCATACGCACCTGTGTACTGGCTTCGCCTGCACCTTTAACGTAGGCATTGTCCAATAAAGGGAGCACGTCGGTCTCGGGTACTTCGATATCCAAGTAGAGCAGCTCTTCTTTTTCGCCACGGCGCATGGCCAGTATGCGGTGGGAGGGGGCTGTTTTCAGTGGCTCCGTCCACTCGTGGTAATCCTTGTACTTTAATGCCTCTTCCTCTTTGCCGGGCACCACCCGGGCTGCGAACGTTCCTTTTTCTAGAAAGACCTGCCGTGTTTTGGCTCGTATTGCGGCGTCTTCGGCAATGGTTTCCGCAATGATATCGCGGGCTCCAGCCAATGCGTCTTCCACATCGTTTACCGATTTTGCGTCGTCTACGTATGCACTGGCGGCTTCGCGGACGTCCGTACCGTCTTGGCGCATCACCAGCTGAGCAAGAGGCTCTAAACCGCGATCGCGCGCTACACTAGCACGGGTTTTCCGTTTCGGCCGATAGGGGAGGTAAATATCTTCCAGCGCAGCCATCGTTTCGGCAGCTCGTACCTTTTCCTCCAATTCGGAAGTCAGCTTACCTTGGTCGACTAGCGATTTGAGAATAGCCTCCCGACGCTTGTCGAGTTCGCGCAACTGGTGGAGGCGATCGCGTATTTGGGCGAGTTGTACTTCGTCGAGGCTACCCGTCATCTCTTTGCGATAGCGGGATATAAATGGGATGGTGGCTCCGTCATCGAGGAGCGAAATGGCTGTACTTACCTGCCGTGCCGACAACGCAAGTTCTTGGCCAATACGGATGTGATGGCTCATATTCCCTTAGGGGTTCTTTTCTTCACTAACCGGTTGTTGTGGGTTTTTCTCCGGTGCGGATGATGTATTGTTGCTGTCAGTACTTACCTCCGCATTTTCGCCAGCGTTGTGGTCGTTGTGGTAATAGGGTCCCTCGCTGCCGTAGTAGTCGGGCTCACGACTGGGGTCGGGGTTATGCTGGTACGTTCCCGCGGGTGCCGTGGGGTTATTCTCATTCAGCTTCTTCGGCTCGTGGTCTTCCACAATAACATCCTTCACGTCAATAGCATCCTTCACATCCAGATCCTTCTCGAAGTTGTTGATTTGGTCGCTGATGTCGCGCTTGATGGTTTCCGAAGCATCTTTAAATTCACGTATGCCACGGCCCAGCCCGCGTGCCAATTCCGGAAGCTTTTTACCACCGAATAATAGCAAGGCCACGAATACGATGAGCATCATCTCACTCGTTCCAATGTTTAAGAATGCAATTACTGTACTCAACATAACAATAGCTCAATTTTCCATCCGCTAAGGTAGGGGTAAATTTTTTTATATCCATGGGTCGCCTTGTTTTTCCGCATATAATTGGTTAAAAAGCCACTTCACGCAAGGCTCTCGGAGCTTTTTTTACGGACAATGTTGTACCTTTGGCGCTCCAAAAACGCAAATCAAAGCAGGCATGGGCTGGCAATTGAAACGATACAAACCCTATTACGTCAGTACGTTGGTACTGGCCGGTCCGGTAGTGATTTCGCAATTGGGCCACATGTTGGTCCAAGTGGCCGATAGTATTGTGGTGGGCCATTTTGCCGGCACCATCCCCCTTGCTGCCGTATCGTTAGTGCATAGCATATTTATGATTGTGATGGTCATGGGCTTGGGCATTGCCTATGGGCTGACACCGCTAATTGCACAAGAAAACGGTCGCAAAAACCATGTGGAATGCGGCGCTCTGCTATCCAACAGCATATGGATCAACCTGTTTACGGGTATCGGACTGTTCTGTTTGGTGTATTTCGGGTCGATGGCCGCCATTGACCACCTCGACCAGGACCCGGCCGTGGTGCATGAAGCGAAACCATACCTGTTTATCTTAAGCTTATCCATTGTACCGTTGATGGTTTTCAGTGCGTTCAAGCAATTTGCAGAAGGGTTGGGGTTTACCAAGGAGGCCATGCGCATCACCATATGGGGGAATGTACTCAACGTGGTGTTGGCCATCGTTTTCGTGAA
The DNA here is from genome assembly GCF_035818675.1 of Parapedobacter flavus. NCBI lineage: Bacteria > Pseudomonadati > Bacteroidota > Sphingobacteriia > Sphingobacteriales > Sphingobacteriaceae > Parapedobacter > Parapedobacter flavus. The sequence goes on along the minus strand of NZ_JAYKZZ010000017.1, from coordinate 135,266 downwards.
AGGCATGTTTGGTGTGGCGCCAATGGGCGTGAGTGGGGTAGGGTATGCCACCTTGATAGACCGTTGCTTAATGGCTGCGGTAATGGGTTTCTATGTATTCCGGTCGGTCAACTTCAACCGGTATTTGGAACGGTTCAGGTTATTTTACCTGGATTTACCACGCTGCCGTTCGATTTTGAAAATCGGTGCCCCGGTAGCTATGCAATACGTGTTTGAAGTGGGGGCGTTTGCCGGTGCTGCCGTCATTGCGGGAACGATCGGTGCCCATGAGCAAGCGGCGCACCAGGTTGCAATTACCCTGGCGGCGCTGACGTATATGATGGCGAGTGGTGTTGCGGCTGCGGCCACCATCAAGACGGGAAATAGCTTCGGCCAACGGAATTTTTTCCGCTTACGGCGGTTTGCAATTTCCAGTTACCACATCGTGCTACTCTTGATGGGAGTAAGCGCATTGCTGTTTGCGCTGCTGAACCAGTACCTGCCCTGGATTTTCACAAAAGATACGGTTGTTATCGGCATCGCTGCGCAGCTGCTCATCATCGCGGGGTTGTTTCAGCTGTTTGATGGTACGCAGGTAGTGGGGTTGGGCGTATTGCGGGGCGTCGGCGATGTGAATATCCCTACACTGATTACATTTGTGGCCTATTGGCTCATCGGACTGCCGGTGGCTTATCTGCTGGGTATCGTGCTCGGCTTCGGGGTGTTAGGTATTTGGTGCGGACTTACACTGGGTCTGCTCACGTCGTCCTTACTCTTATATTTCCGTTACCGGAGCGTTATTTCCGATGTTGATTCGCGTTGAATCGTCACATCTTGAAATCGTCACATCAAACCTCCCGGTTCACATCCCAGTTTTCCAGGTAATCAGCTACACGTTTCACAAAGCGGCCACCCAATGCCCCATCAACTACACGATGGTCGTAAGAAAGCGACAAGTACATCATGTGGCGGATACCGATCATGTCGCCATGTTCCGTTTCAATTACCGCAGGTTTCTTGGTGATCATGCCTACTGCCAGTATCGCCACCTGTGGCTGGTTGATGATGGGCGTACCCATGATGTTGCCAAATGCACCGATGTTAGTCAGGGTGAACGTACCGCCTTGCGTGTCGTCGGGGCGTAGTTTGTTATTACGCGCACGGTTAGCCAGGTCATTTACCGCTTTGCCCAGTCCAACCAAACTTAGCTGGTCGGCATTTTTGATCACCGGTACAATGAGGTTACCCGACGGAAGCGCTGCCGCCATGCCGATATTGATATGCCGTTTTTTGATAATTTGCGTACCATTGACGGAAACATTGACCATTGGGAAGTCGCGGAGGGCCTTGCTCACGGCTTCGATGAATATCGGGGTGAGCGTGATTTTTTCGCCTTCGCGTTTTTCATAGGCTCCCTTTATCTTGTTGCGCCAATTGACGAGGTTGGTCACATCGGCCTCCACGAAGGAGCATACATGTGGTGACGTCTGGACGCTTTTTACCATATGGTCCGCAATCAATCGGCGCATACGGTCCATCTCGATGATTTCGTCTTGAGGGGCTATGGGAATGGTAATTGATGTTTCCGGTGGTGTGTCACTGATCGATCGTTCCGGAGCAGTGTCATTAGAGGTGTTTTCTGATTCCGGTGGCGGTTGCGAGAAGATAACTTCTGTAGATCGCGTTAGACTTCCGTAGGTAGATGGTCCATCCGGGTCGTTTTTCCAAGTCAGGTAATCGAGCACGTCTTGCTTGGTTACCCTACCCTCATTCCCGGTTCCGGGGATGCTATCGAGCTCCTGGGTGCTCATACCTTCTTCTGCTGCGATATTCTTCACCAGGGGCGAGTAGAATTTGCTAGCGCCGTCTTTTGAAGGCGAGGATGAGGATGTTGTTGTTTCGTTATCTTGCAATTGATCTATACCTGGGATTTCCTCTGCTTCGATGGTATCGGAAACAACGGGTGATACAGTTTCGACGGTTCCATTGGCATCGGCTTCCTCTACTTCGAGCGTAGCGATGACATCGCCAACCTGTGCCACCGAATTCTCGGTAAAAAGCTGGGCTTTGAGTGTACCCGAAACCGGTGCGGGTACATCGGAGTCCACTTTGTCTGTGGCTACTTCCAGGATCGACTCATCCTCTTCGATGCGATCGCCCGGTTGTTTCAGCCATTTGACGATCGTCGCTTCCGATACGCTTTCTCCCATCCGGGGCAGTTGTAAGTTGTATGTCGCCATAACGATTTTTCCGTATTACTGTTCTCCGCATTGTTGATTGAAACGCGTCTAAGTTACATAAATAATTGACTAAAAATAAAACAACGAAACTTTATTCTGTTTTATTGTTTTCGTTCGAAATAAAATAACGGGATGACGCCCAAAGCTGAATACTATCGGTTTATTCAGGGTTCTCCGCGTGCAGCAATCGCCAAAGCATAAACAAGGCCGCAGCGGAAGACCGTTCAATATTGATCGCCCGGTCGCGGCCAAACAGGAATTGGTGGGCAACGACGCCCGATTTGCCAGCCGCGGCAATCCACACCAGTCCAACGGGCTTGTCGGCCGTGCCGCCGTCCGGTCCGGCGATACCGCTTACGGCAACGGCATAGTCTACCTGGAAGCGATCTTGTGCACCTACGGCCATTTCGCGTACGGTTTGTTCACTTACGGCCCCGTGCGCCTCGAGGGTTTCGGCCTTTACATCTAGTGTCGCTTGTTTCACGGCATTGGAGTAGGTTACAGCGCCGCCTTCAAACATGGAGCTGCTACCCGGCAATGCGGTAATTAGCCGGGCAATGTTACCACCCGTGCAACTCTCGGCGGTTGCGAGCGAAAGTTTCCGCTGTTGCATAAAGTCACGGATCAGTATTTCCAACGCGGTATCTTCGTCGGCGAGGAAATGATCGCCCAGGCGCTCCTTCAATTGGCTAGCGATAGCCGCTGTTTCTTGTTTCAGTGCCGCCAGGTCTCCGCCCGTGGCTGTAAGCCGAAGCCGTACCAGTCCGGGTTTGGGCAGGTAAGCCAAATGGATGTGGGGCGGCAGCGCACTTTCGATATCGGCAATCTTCTCGGCCAGGAACGACTCGCCGATACCGGCAGTGAGCACCGTATGGTGCCATAGTGGCTGGCGCCCTTCCATGTTGCTGAGCCGTGGCAACACGCGTTCCCGCATGATGTGTTTCATCTCGAACGGCACCCCCGGCATGATGATGTATGGTTTCTCCTTATGTGTTAACCACATGCCCGGAGCGGTACCCATATCATTAAAGAGGATTTCGCTCTTATCGAGCACATCGGCTTGGCGGCGGTTTATTTCGAGCATGGGTCGGTTATTCCTGCTGAATATCGACTCCACATGGGCCAATACTTTCGGGTCGCGGTGTATGCCGCAGCCGAAGTACACCGATAGCGTCTGCTTTGTCACATCATCTTTAGTGGGGCCCAGTCCACCGGTGATCAGCACCACGTCGGCCCGTCCCGAAGCCAATGTGAGGGCAACGATGATATCGGCCGGGTGGTCGGCCACGGAGGTCACCTGTTTGACGTGGATGCCGATGGCATTCAGCTGTTGAGCCAACCATGCCGAATTGGTATCAACGATTTGCCCGATCAGTATCTCGTCGCCTATGGTAATGATTTCTGCCTTCATATCTTAGAAACTGCCGAAGTTGTCGTTTCGTTTGGTCAACTTCAAATCTTGTAGAATAGAAGCCTTGGCCCTAATGGTTACGTTATAACTTTTGTAATTCCCGAAAGGCACCCAGCCGAACGACATGTCCCAGCAATGGAGGTCCCGGTAAATGCTGAACCGGGTCATGGAAACTTCGCTTTGCACAAAGTCGTACCCCGAGTTGAACTGGACTTTCCACTTGGGTGTCACGCTGAAATCGCCATGGATATTGAGCGTGGCGGTGGTACGCGCTCGGGTTCCCGGGTTGGCATATTGGAAACTGAACGAACCCGCGAGGTTCCACGGGATGTTGAAATCGACGAAAGCGTTCGGATCTGAACTGATGCGGGCCAGTTGCTGCTGTTGCTCGGGCGTCATATTGGCCTTTTGATTATCGAGCGAGTCGAGGCCATCCTGTCGGTTTTTGTTGGCTTCGGGGTTGAAGCTATAATCGAATGATAGGCCAAAGTTCGTGAGCCGCGCCAGCTTACCATCTTTGATTATGTAGCGGTTTACGCGCCTGCCCGCCTGAGTATCGAACGCATACGGGTCAAACGTGCCGTTGAAGTTGAGGTTGATTTTCTGATTAAACAGGGCGGTCCGGCCCGAAAAGTTGATGTTGGATAACTTAAAGGAATCGGCTACGAAATTGTAGTTGCCGCTGAAGGTGAGCCCTTGGAGTATGGGTACTTTTTTTACTCCACCGTCGGTGGTGTCTTTTTTGCTCAATATTTTGGCTTCCAAGTTATTGTCGATAGAGAAGCCGATGCCCATGGAGCGTCCGGCTCCCGGCGATCCGTAGCGGCTGCCCTGGAAAATGGAGTACTGGGTCTGTTCGCCCCGGGCATCGATAAATTTCCGGTAAAAGCCATACTGGGGGTCGGAAAAGTCGGGCCGGTAATTAAGGTTGAACGAGGGTGTGATGACGTGGCGCATGGCCTGTATCTTTCCGATTTTAGGGTACATGCCGTAGATTTTGGTCGACAGGCCCGACGATACCGAATAGTTGTAGGACCGCCGGAATCCGTTCACGGTATCGCGCAACACTTCAAATCCACCGGGCGTATTTTCCAGCCGCTGGCGGTAGGTTTGGAAGTGCCACCCTTCGGTGTAGTTCACGCTCGAGTTGAACTGGAAGAATTTCAATACGTTGAGCGAAAGGCTCACGGGGATGCTATGCTGGAAGCCGTGCTGGAACTGGCTTAATGTTTTTTTGTTGAATAGTCCAGCCTCTTTCGCGTTGAGGATGTTATCGCCCCGTAGCGAATAACTCATGTTGATGCGCTGGTACCATTTCTGTTCACCCACACGGTCTTTGGAGTCGAACGGGTTGAATGAGCTCACGCTGAGCGAGAACGTAGGGAGGTCGAGTGCGATCGTTTTCGCTACCATATCTTGCGAGTGCCGCAAGCTGCTGGTAAAGTTTATCTTACCATCGAGAAACGTCCGGCCATAGCTGATACTCGAATTCATCGAGTTGCGGGTGATTTCTTCTACGTTAAGGGTTCCGGCGGCAGCGGTATTTCGGGTATAGGTGCTGGTGCCGAAGTTTACATTGGCACTGAACGTGGTGCCGGGGTTAGCCTCCTGCAGTTGGCTATGGTTCCATGTGACGTTGAAATCTGGAATTGAGGTGTATTGCGGTGTCCCTTCCACGCCGCTCTTGGTTTCGGAGTAACGGATATTAAACCCTCCATTGAATTTGTAGTTGACACGATAACGGGTACTTAGCGAGGTTTCCCATGACCCTTTGGAATACAGGGTGCCCCTTATTTCGCTGTCCCAATAGTCGTTGAAGGCAAGGTACCAACCGATATCGCGCATAAAAAAACCGCGGTTGAATTCCTCGCCGAACGTCGGGAAGAGGAACCCGGATGATCGCTTATTGGGTTTGGGGAAAAAGCCGAAGGGGATGGTGATGAACTTGAGCGGCACCCCCTCCATTACGAGGTATGCGGGGCCCGATATGATCTGGTTTTCGGTAACGATGCCTTTACTGATCTGGATGCCAAAATGGGTATGGGGCTCGGGCAGGTTACAGGTGCTGTACAAGCCGTGGTAGAGCGACATTTCGTTGTATTGGTTCTTGCGCACCCGGTTTGCTTGGATAAAGCCGCCCTCCACTTCCGTGAAAATCCCCCACGTATCGCCTTTTTCCGACTTGAAATTGTACCGCAGCGAATCCACGACTTTCGGCGTTTCATTGGGGAAGATGACCACCGGCCTACCTACGTATTTATTATTGTGGTCAAATACACCACTGGCATAGATTTCGTTGGTGTTGTTATTTATCCGGATGTAGTCGGCAGCCAGTTCGAATCCTTCGTATTTGATTTTGGCTTCCTTATAAAGGTGAATGATGTTATTACGGATATCGGTAACCTGCGAGTCTTGGGCCACGATGGATACTACGGCTCTCAGTCCATCGGGTTCCTGGGGGATGGAGTCGGCCGGTGTGCCCAGTGAGTCCAGTGCCGTCGAATCCACGGCTAAGGTGTCCATGGACAGGGTATCAGTACCCCTCATGAGCGTATCCATTCGGGTACTATCCGGCGGTAAAATTTCCTGGCCAGATACCGAAACGGCCGAGCACATCGTTAAGAATAGTGAAATGAAAGAAAAAATAACAGCAACCGACCTCAAATTTGACAATGAATATTATTTTTGCAATATCAGAATTGCGTACAAAATTAATTAAAATAGTTAGGACTTCGGTGTTTTCAGATATGACAAAACGTTTCATTGCGCCTTTTCTTTTTTTCATCGTATTTGCGGTGCTTCCTGCCATATTACATGCAAATGGGCATCAGGATACGGTGTATACCATCCGTACGGTCGTTTTGGATGCCGGCCACGGTGGCAACAAATCCGGTACAAGCGGAGCGAAGTCGCTCGAGAAAGACGTAGTGCTGCAAGTGGTGCTGAAATTGGGTAAAGCCATCGAAAAAGAGATGCCGGGGGTGAAAGTGCTGTACACGCGGACGACGGATGTGGATGTGGATCTATACAAACGCATCGAGTTCGCCAATAAACATCATGCTGACCTCTTTATTTCGGTTCATTGCAATGCGACTCCGATAAAGCGGGGCCGGCAAGACAAAACGGTACGGGGCACAGAAACGTTCGTATCGGGGTTTAGCCGGTTGGGCGAACAGGATGCGGCGATCCGTGAAAATGCGGATATCCTGCTGGAAGACAACTACGAAGAAAATTACCAGGGGTTTGATCCCAACGATCCGGCCAGTTACATTGTGTTTTCGCTGATGAAAAACCAATATCGCGACCAAAGTATCAAGCTCGCATCTTATATACAAGACGAGTACGCCAAATTGGATCGGGTAGATCGTGGGGTGCAGGAGCTTAGCTTAGCGGTATTGGCTCGGGCGGGGATGCCTGCGGTATTGACCGAAATCGGATTTTTGAGTAATCCCAATGAAGAGACCTATATGCTGTCGGCAAAAGGGCAGCAAGAAATCGTGGGTAACTTGGTCGACGCGATCAAGTCCTATAAAAAGCAGGTAGAGCGCTAAAAAAAAGGTTGCTAAACAATATCGGCGCTAAAGTTGTTTTGTAGTATTGACGAGCTTTTCTTAGCTTAGCGCATTATGGCTTAACAGACTAAAACGAAAGGTACTCTTGAAAATAGCAAACGAAACCAAAGTAGGCATATTGGCGGTAGTCGCCATTGCGATATTGATCTTGGGCTATAGTTTTTTGCGGGGCAACGACGTGTTCAGCCGCGAAATCACCCTCTATACCATTTACGACCGTGTGGATGGACTCACCGAGTCGAAACCCATCCTGGTAAACGGCTACCAGATTGGCCGGGTATCGAAGATGGAGCTGCAGCAAGATGGACGGATACGCACGGAGTTGAAGGTTAAGCGCGACTATGCGGTTCCGGTCAATACCGTGGCGTTTCTTTCTAGCACCGACTTGTTGGGTGGCAAAGCGATCGTTTTTGAGCTTGGCGACAGTGCCGTGTACGCAAAGGAGGGCGACGAGCTCCCTGCGGGCATACAGAAAAACATCATGGAGCAGGTAGAACCTATCCAGAAGAAAGCACAGGATATTGCTGCGGTACTCGATTCGGTGCTGAATTCCATCAACAATACCATCAATAAGGACTTCCAGCAGGATTTCAATCGCAGCATCAACAGCATCGCCAACTCGTTGCAGAACCTGGAAGGTATTACCAGGCAATTGGATGGCCTCGTCGTATCCGAGCGTAACCGCATCAGCGATATCGTGGGCAATGTGGAATCGATTACCAGTAACCTGAAAGAAAACAATGAGCGTATCGGTAGCGTATTGGCTAATTTGAACACCATTACAGACCAAGTAGCGAAGGCCGATTTTGCGCAGACCATTACGAGCGCGAATAAAGCGATGGCCGATTTCCAATCGATCACGGACCGCATTAACCAGGGACAAGGATCTATTGGTATGCTGCTGAACGACGAGCAGTTGTACGAAAACCTCAACCAAGCTTCCAAAAATCTGGAGGAGTTGATTGCCGATATGAAAGCCCGGCCAGGTCGGTATGTGCATTTTTCGGTGTTCGGACGAAAAGACAAATAGCAAAAAAGCAAAAAGATATTGTCGATTTAAAGAAATAACCCTATTTTTGCAGTCCAAAGAGAAATCCTATGCGGAAGTGGCGTAATTGGTAGCCGCACCAGACTTAGGATCTGGCGCCGAAAGGCGTGGGGGTTCGAGTCCCTTCTTCCGCACTTGAATCCTTCCGAAACATCGGGATCCTCCCGGAAAATCGGGAGGATTTTTTATGTAAATGCGATAAACGCTTAAAATTGAGTATGAATATTTCACACGAGAACATCGACGAAACCAACGCTGTCATCACGGTGGACCTAGCCCCCGATGACTACAACCCACAAGTAGATAAAGCGATTAAAGAACAAGCCAAGAAAGCCAAGTTGCCCGGTTTTCGGCCCGGTATGGTGCCTGTTTCGCACATCAGGCGTACCTATGGTAAGGCGATCTTGATTGATGAGGTAAACCGGGTAGTAAGCGATAAGATCAACGCTTACATCGGTGATAACAAGCTTGAAGTTTTGGGGCAGCCTTTGCCGAAAGAGGACGACACCGATTACAATTGGGATTTTGTCGATAACTTTTCTTTTGCATACGAGGTAGGGCTGGCACCGCAGTTTGACATACCATTTACCGAGAAATCTAAATTTACCCAGTACGTTATCAAAGCCGATAAGGAGACATTGGAATCGCGCATCAAGAACCTCCGCCGCAGCTATGGTAAAATGACCAATCCCGACGTATCGGAAGATGGCGACGTGCTGTACAGCGAATTGAAGCAACTGGATGCCGACGGCAAGGAGCAGGAAGGCGGCATCGTGAACACAGCATCCGTTCGTACGGATGTGATCGACGATAAGAAAATCAAGAAGTCCCTTATCGGCCTGAAAAAGGATGATACGGTAACTATTGATATCAAGAAGGCGTTCCAGTCGGCAGCGGATATCGCCCGCATCATCGGCATTTCCGAAGAGGCGGTTGAGGCGCTGGAAAACACGCAGTTTCAACTGACCGTAAAGAATGTGAACCGGCTCGAAGAGGCAGAACTTAACGAGGGGTTCTACACCAAGGTGTTTGGTGAGGGGGTGGTTACCTCCGAAAGCGAATTTGAGGAGAAAGTAAGAGCCGAGGTGGAGGATATGTTGGTGCAGAATGCTACGCAGAAGCTGCAGAATGATCTTTACCTGAAAGGCCTCGACGCGGTGAAGGCAGATTTCCCTGAGGCGTTCCTCAAGCGTTGGCTGCAAGCAAGCAACCCCGAGATCAAGGAGGATGAGCTCGAAGAAGGTTTTGCCGACTTCATCAAGAACCTGAAGTGGACGCTGATCGAGAACCGCCTTATCACCCAGAATGGGCTTGAAGTAAAATACGAAGAGGTATTGGCACTAGCGAAAGAACGTATAGCCGCCCAGATTAAGATGTATAACCCGGGCCAGGAGATCACCGACCAGCAGCTTGCCCAGTATGCGGTACAGTTGCTCGGCGACAAGGAACAGGCCAACCGGCTCTTTGATGAGGTGAAGGCACTTAAGGTGTTCGATTACCTGAAGGGTTTGGTAAAGTTGGAAGAAAAGGAAATTGAATATGATAAGTTCCTCGAATTGAAATAACATTCATTCTATGCATAAAAAAAGAGGTGCTTCCGTAGAGGCACCTCTTTTTTTATGCATGGACTTTTATTTTTCTATGGCCACAAACTTGGCCAATGGCGCCATCCGCGCGCGGAAGAGTTGTAAGGTATCGCCCTGCACGTGGTAGCTGTCGGCCGATTCCAACGCCCGTTTCAGTCCATTTTCGACCTCCATGTTTTCACAGGCCATCATGGTGCCCATCAGTTGCGAAAACGATATGCGGTTCGGCTCTTTCAGCTCGTAAGTGCCGCCCAAGCCATTACATCCGCCGGTGGCCTGCAGCCGGTTTTTCTCACTATTTAGCTGGATGTAGGGTTCCTTCTGAGTAGATCCGTCGGCTACGGCTTGTCCGTTCACTTCAATGAGTTTCCAATACCGATCGGTGATTTGGTTGGTCATTTTGGTCAATATATAGTGTTCGGCCAACGAACCCGTAATGCGGTTGCCTTCCATGTCGAGGTGGAACAGCTTGTTCTCACCTACATGGAATTTTTCGCCGCGGTCGGCCAAGGTGATTTTTCCACCGTTTTCATCCCAAGCGAAAGCACCCGACTCGGTAAACACGGAGTCGCCTTTCTCGAGGTAGCGTGTTTTTAGCACGTACGTCTCGTCGTCTTTTAATGTAAGGGTGTATCGTATACCGGGGCAGTCGGCGCACGGTAATGTACCCTGGTACGTGCCGGCCCAATCGACCGAGTTCATGCTATTGTGCGCAGGGTCCGCATTTTCGCTGTTCGCCGTTTTCTTGGTCTGGCATGCGCTAATGGCAAATGCAACAATCATCGTGCAAGCGGCGGCCTTCAATAGGTTCTTTGTTTCCATGGTGCTCTTTTTATCGAATAGTAAGCATAAAATATACCAAAAATATCCTTTTCCGTTACAATGTTTCCTTCAGCCAGCGGAAAAACTCCCGCTGCCATACGAGGGCATTTTGCGCACTCAATACCCAATGGTTTTCGTCTGGTAGATACAGCAGTCGGCTTTTTATTCCGCGCAATTGGGCCGCTTGGAATGCTTCGAGTCCCTGCTCGATGCCGACGCGGTAGTCCTTGCCACCCTGTACGATCATAATGGGGGTGTTCCACTGGTCTACGCGGGTAATGGGGTTGAAGTCGGTATACGTCTTCGCGTTCCGCTCGTCCCAATACGGTCCGCCAAGATCCTTGTTGGCGAAGAAAAGTTCTTCCGTGGTACCATACCAGCTGCGCATATCAAATAAACCATCATGGGCGATGAATGTTTTAAAGCGGTTTTCATGTACTCCCGCCAGCATGAAAACCGAGTACCCGCCATAGCTGGCGCCTACGGCACCCAGCCTATCGGTATCCACATAAGGTTCCTTGGCCATGTCGTCTATCGCCGAGAGGTAGTCGTCGATGGCTTGGCCGCCCCAATCGCCGCTGATCTGCTCATTCCATTCCACGCCATAACCCGGCATGCCCCTCCGGTTGGGGGCCACGACGATATACCCTTGTGCAGCGATCAGTTGGAAATTCCAACGGTAGGAGTAGAATTGCGAGAGCGCCCCCTGCGGTCCACCCTGGCAGTAAAGCAGCGTCGGGTATTTTTTGGCCGGGTCGAAATCCGGCGGATAGATGATCCACGACAGCAGATCTTTGCCGTCGGTCGCCTTCGAGATACGCGCTTCGACCTTACTTTTGGCGATGCCGGCATAGCGCTCGTCGTTTACCGATGTGATTTTAGTGAGCTGATGACTGGCCAGGTCGAAACGGTACAGCTCGGCGGCATGGTTCATGTTGGTGAATGATACCACCAGTTGGTTACCCGCTTGGCCAACGATGCTTGCGATATCGTGCTGCCCTTGGCTGATCTGGCTGATCTGGCGTGCGGTTGCATCCCCTAGATTGTTGGGTAGATGGATTTCGAAAAGCTGGACGGTTCCTTTCACGGCGGCCGTAAACCAGATGGTGCGGCCATTGTTGCTCCATTGGTAACCATTTACGGTACCGTCCCAGTCTTTGGTGAGGTTATAACGCTGGCTGGCTTTTTTGTCGAAAACGACAATGTCGTTTTTGTCGGATTCGTAGCCGTCTTCGGCCATGCTCAGCCATGCCAGGCGCTGCCCATCGGGACTGTACGCCGGAGCCTGGTCATAACCCACCATCCCTTCGGTGAGGTTGATGGTTGTGGCGGTGGCCAGTTCGTACCGATAAATATCAGTGTTGGTGGTTTGGGCATAGGCCGTGCCGACGCTTTTTTTGCTGACGTAGAGGATGCCCCGGCCGTCGGGGCTCCATATGACGTCTTCCCTGCCGCCGAAAGGCTGTTGGGGGGTATGGTAAGGTTCGTCGGCCATGATATCGATTGGCATACCCAATTCGCCGTCGTTATAGGTGGCGTAGAACACATGGTGGTATGAGCCATCGGCCCAGGTGTCCCAATGGCGGTAATCCAGTGCGTCATACACATAAGCATCAGATTTTGGTAGGTCCGCATGGCGGTCGGTACTGTGTATTTCCTGGAGGGGTACGGCTTGGGTAAAGAGGATGTGTTTGCCATCGGGCGAGAGGCGGACGTTATGTAGGGGCTCCGGGTACTCGGTCAACTGTGTCGGTTCGGAGCCTCCGGGACTCAGCTGCCAAAGTTGTCCTTTATGGAGGTATATGATGGTGCCACTTTGGTTGTCGATATGGACGACGCTTTCGCCTCCCTCACCGGTGGTGAGCTGTTGGGCCGTTCCGCCCGATACGGGGATGCGGTAAAGGTTTTTCTCGGATTTGTTTTCGGTAATGTCGTAGTAAGTGACGCCGTAGATCACGTCCTTGCCATCGGGCGTGACGGATTCTGCCGACACCCGGCCCAGCTGCCAGAGCATTTCGGGGGTGAGCGGTTTCTGGGCTTGGCTAACACCTGCGGTGGCTAACGCTGCTGCGATCATAAGTGCTTTGTGCTTCATGGTTGTTGTATTCGTGTGTAACGGCTGCAAGTTAGTGAAGTCTGGCTATATACGGAAATGGTGGTAGGGACGAGAACGTTTTGTAACTTTGCGTTATGAATAAAGATTTGATCCTACGCGAGCGGCTCGCCCTCCAGCGGACCATCCTGGCTAACCAGTCTACCTTCCTGTCGTTCCTGCGGACGTCCATGTACTTCGCGGTGGCGGGTGTTTCTGTCGACCGGTTGCTGGACCTACCCGGCGGACTTATTTACGAGTACGTTCTTTTCGTCATTGCAGCTATCGTTTTGGCGTTAGGTGTGTTCAATTTCACCATCCATAGAAAAAAGATCGTCCGTAGTCAAAAACACATCGGCGACTACAAATTGGAATATGGTGAGGGGGGAGATTGAGCGGCTCAAACGAAAAAATAATCAAATAAAAAAGGCGAATCTGTACTAGATTCGCCTTTTCCTATGTGCCCGGAGAGAGACTCGAACTCTCAAGGGACTGCTCCCAACGGCTTCTGAGACCGCAACGTTTACCAATTTCGCCATCCGGGCGGCACACTCCCTTTTCGGATATGTTTGGGAGTGCAAATATATTAATATTTGTTAATTGTCAATCGCCTATTAACAATTAAAATCTATTCTTCCTCATCATCACTGTGCAACATATCCCGGTGTTCTTCGGGCTTGTAGGATGCCTTAAGCTCGGCCAGTTTTTTCTTGCCATACGCCATTTTGGTAATTAGCACAAACAACACGGGGATAATGAAGATACCGATGATGGTGGCGATAAGCATACCGCCGAAGACCGTCCACCCGATGGTTTGCCGCGACACAGCGCCTGCACCCACGGAAAACATCAGGGGCATGATACCGATGATGAATGCGAGTGAAGTCATGATGATAGGGCGGAGGCGTAACTTGACCGCCTCGATGGTTGCACTGAGCAGTCCCATACCCATATCTACCCGCTCTTTGGCAAACTCCACGATAAGGATGGCATTTTTGGCTGCCAGTCCGATGATGGCCACCAGCCCGATCTGCGCATACACGTTATTGTCGAGATGGGGGAGGAAGGTCAGCACCAAGATGGCGCCGAAGATACCCAATGGTACGGAGAGCAAGATAGAGAACGGTACCGACCAGCTTTCATACAGTGCTGCCAGTAAGAGGAACACGAAAATGATACAGAGCGCAAAGATCTGCATCGTTGCATTGCCCGATTCCTTTTCTTGCAAGCTTAATCCCGAAAACTCATAGGTATACCCAGCTCCAAGGGTCTCGGCAGCCACTTCTTCCAAGGCATTCAGCGCGTCGCCGCTACTGTATCCCGGGGCGGCACTACCGCCCACATCGATGGATCGGAAGATGTTATAGTGACTGATGATCGAGGGGTTTTGCACCACTTCGTATGAAATCAAGGTGCTTAGTGGTACAGACACGCCCTGCCGGTTTTTGACGTACAGTTTATTGATATCTTCGATATCCATCCGGTAGGAAGTATCCGCTTGAGTAACCACGCGGAAGTTCCTGCCGAAGCGCGTAAAGTCATTCACATAGCTGCTACCCAAATAGCCTGATATCGTTTGGTAAATACTGCTGAGGGGGATGCCCATTTTCTTGGCCTGATCCCGGTCTACAGTCACCTCGTAATTCGGCGTTTTCGAATTGAACAGCGTATAGGCCATGCCGATTTCCGGCCGTTGGTTCGCCGCCATCACCAGTTTGCCCACCGTAGCCTCGAAATCTTTGATATCGCCACCCTGCTGGTCGAGTATCTGCATGCTGAAACCGCCGCTAGCGCCCAAGCCTGGAATAGCTGGTGGAGCAACGGCCAAAACGGTAGCTTTGGGATAACCCCGGTACATTCCTTGGATTTGGCCCAAGATCTCTGTCGCCGTGCGGGTGCGTTCCTTCCAGGATTTCAACTGCACGAAGAAAGTGGCTCCATTGGACTTGAACGAGCGGTTCAGCAGGTTGATGCCGTTAATGGCCGTGATGTTATTGATTTCGGGGAAAGCTTCCATAAACGTAGCTTCCATCTCTTCCAACACCTCGGTGGTCCGCGTAGCGGATGCACCCTCGGGAAGGGTTATGCCTGTTATGAATATCCCGTTGTCTTCTGTGGGGATAAACCCGGCGGGTTTGGCCGAAAACAAACCATAAGTACCTACATAGAGACACACCAGGATGATGACGACAATCGGTGCACGCTTAATGGCTGCCCGCACGCCCGATGAATAGCGCTTGGTGACGCGGTCGAACCAGTTGTTAAACCGGTAGAACAACCTATTCATACCCGTCGACTTTTCATTGAGCTCCGACGGTTTGAGCATAATGGAGCATAAAGCCGGGGTAAGTGTGAGCGCGACAAATGCCGATAGAAGCACGGAAACGGCGATGGTGATGGCAAATTGCTGGTACAGCAACCCCACCATACCGGGTATAAAACCGACGGGAATGAATACCGCCGCGAGAATAAGCGCGATGGCAATAACCGGTGCCGTAATTTCTTTCATGGCGCGGAGGGTCGCCTCCCGCGCGCTGAGTTTGTTTTTGTCGATGTGATGTTGCACCGCCTCGACGACAACAATGGCATCATCCACCACGATGCCGATGGCCAACACAAATGCCAGCATGGTGAGGTTGTTGATGGAGAAGCCGAATAGGTTGAAGAAGATAAACGTACCTACGATGGATACGGGAATGGCCAGGACGGGAATCAGCGTGGCCCGCCAACTTTGGAGGAAAATAAACACCACCAAGGTGACCAGGATAAGTGCTTCGATGAGGGTATGCAGTACCGCATTGATGGAAGCTTCGACCACCGATACCGTTTCGTAGCTCACGGTGTAATCCAGATCGCTCGGGAAGGTCTCTTTCAGTGCATCCAAGGCTTCGTATATACCTTCGGCAGTTTGTACGGCATTACTGCCCGGCATCTGGTTAATCATCATGCCTGATGCCGCCCGGCCATTCACGGTACTGGTGATGGTATAGGCAAATTGGCCCAGCTCTACGCGGGCTACATCATCGAGGTACACCAAAGAGCCGTCGGTATTGGTTTTGACAACAATCTGCTTGAACTCTTCTTCCGTGTCGAGGTCGCCATCGAGAATAACGGGGAATTCGAATACCTGGTCGGATTGCTGCGGTCGCGAACCTACGCTACCCCCCGGCATCCGAATATTCTGTTCCTGTATGGCGGCATTGATATCGGCCGGTGTGAGGTTGAGGTTAGCCAGCTTATCGGCATCGAGCCATACCCGCATACTGAAAGGCTGCCCGAACGCCATCACGTCGCCCACACCGTTCACGCGCATCAACGCGTCGCGTACGTATAAGTTGGCGTAGTTGTTCATGAACTGCTGGTCGCGCGTGCCATTGGGCGAAAACAGGTTGATCATCATCAACACGTCGGTGTTGGCCTTACGCGTGGTTACCCCCAGGCGGCGCACCGCCTCAGGCAGCGCCGGTTCGGCAATGCCCACGCGGTTCTGCACATCCAGCGTGGCGATATCGATATCGGTACCCACGTCAAAGGTAACGGTAATGTTCGCCCGCCCATCGGAGGTGCTGTTAGACGACATATAAGTCATGCCAGGGGTACCGTTGATCTGGCTCTCGATCAAGGTGGTTACGGTCTGCTCCACCGTTTCGGCATCCGCTCCAGTGTAGTTGGCCGAAACGTTGACCGTAGGGGGGGTAATGTTGGGATACTGGCTTACCGGCAGCGTCGTAATGGATATGACGCCAATCAACGTGATCAATATGGAGATCACGATGGAGGTGACCGGTCTTTTTATAAATACTTCTGAAATCATGTTTTACACTTGAGCTACAATGTGATTTACCTACTGTTCTGGCCCGGTTGGCTGTTTTACGGTAACTTTAGCCCCCGATCTTAAATTGATCAGTCCCTGCGTTACCACGGTATCGCCAACGGAAAGCCCTTCACGTACCACCACCTTTTCGGCTACTTTAGCCCCAAGTTCAACCAGGCGTTCTTCTACGGTACTGCTGTCTGTAACCACATAAACGGCCGATTGCCCCAGCTGCTCGGTAACGGCTTGGTAAGGGATAATCAGCTGTTTGGTGGCTGATGTGGTTCGGATACGTACGTTGGTGTTCATCCCCGCCCGCAACACGCCGTCGGGATTGGAAAACGTTGCACGCACGGTGATGGTACCCGTATTGGCATCTACCGCACGGTCGATGACCGTGATCCTGCCTGGAAGGGGGTAGGCAACGCCGCCACCGAATGTCAGCGTAACCACGGAATCCTTTTCGGCATCAGGCTGCTTCTGCAAGGCGACGAACTGTTGGATGTTGCGTTGGTTTACGGCAAAATCAACCGCAATGGGGCTGGTAGACGAGATGGTGTTGAGCAATGTGCTGCCCGCGGTTACTAAGGCACCGGCGCGTACCTGTGAGATGCCAATCGTGCCGCTGAACGGCGCCACAATCGTAGACCTGTTGAGGTTTGTGGTGGCTGTCACCATAGCAGCTTTGGCCGATGCAACCTGCGCCTCGGCGTTGTTGAGATCGGTTTCGGCATAATCAAGCGTCTGCCGCGCAATCGCATCCTGCTCGGCCAGTTTACGGTACCGTTCCACATCGCGTGTGATGCGGTCTAAATTTGCCTCTGCAATGGCTAAACCCGCTTTGGCCTGTTGCGCTGCCGCCTCATAGCGTGTCCGGTCAATTTCATAAAGCTTTTGTCCTTTCGAAACCGAAGCACCATCGGCCACGAAGATTGCGGTGATGTAACCGCTTACTTCCGCACGGAGGTCGGTTTCATTGAGTGGTACCACGCTTCCGGGATAGGCGTCTATTCCCGCCACGATTTCTTCCGTTACCACATCCGTGGTTACGGGAATGGCCTGTGCCTGCGGCCTGCCGGCTTGTTGTTGCTTGTTGCCACATGCACCTGCGAGGCCGGCAGCAATGAGGAGGAGAGGGGCTATTTTGAAGTTGTTCATATGTTTATAAGTCAATAGTCGTATCTGTTGTCTAATGTCTGTTGTCTAATGTCTAATATCTCACTCCCCATCCAATACCGAGCCCAGCGCACGCTGTACTTCCAGCTTGCCGGAGAGCACCGCGAACAAGGCGTTGAGGTAGTTGATCTGGGCGGTACGCAAATCCGTTTCGGCGGTCATCAGGTCGAGGTACGTCTTGATGCCTTCATCGTATTGCAGTTTCAAGGTGTTGTACACCTCTTCGGCCAGCACCATATTATGCTGAGCGGTGGTCCAGTCGTTGAGGTTTGCCTTGTAGGTAGCCATGGCCATTTCGTACTGCGTATTGATTTGGTTCTTCAAGTTGATGATATCCCAATCGATGCGTGCTTCCTGCAACTTGGACTTCCGGATTTCCTGGATGCGTTTAGTGCCCTGGAAGATGGGTACGTTGAGCGTAAGGCCGAATACTGACCGAGGAAAAGCCGGGTTGTACAGGTTCGAAAACCGGTTGTCGCGGAAATCCCATGCATAATTATAGAACGCCGACAAATTAGGTAAGAACGTCCATTTGTTGTACTGCGTATTTACCTGTTGCAATTGCTTGATGGTTTGCAATTGCCTGAATTCGACGCGGTTTTCCAGGTCGACGGTTTGGGTAGTGTCCAGCAGGATTTCCTGCTCCATTTCGGTATCTTCAAACGATAGCGAAAGCGGTTGCCCCGCTTCAAGTCCGATGAGCTCCCTCAGGTAGGCATACTTGTAGTTGAGCATTTCGGCTACACGCTTTTGTTCGGCCTTCGTGTTGGCGAGCGTGATTTCTGCCCGTTTGTAGTCGATGTTGTCTACGATGCCCGTTTCGTAACGCACCTTTGCATCGGCCAGCTGACGCTCGATACGGGCCAGGTTTTCCTGGATGATGTTCAACTGTTCCTCACTGGTGAGGATGTCGTAATAGCCCTTGCTTACTTCCACCACGGTATTGATGGTACTATTCTCTGTGTTCAGCGCGTTTTGTTGCCTAATGTACCGGGCGGCTTTCGCGGCCTGTATCAAGCCTGGGTTCAGCAGTTGCTGGTCGGCCTGTAGCACCACTGCGCTGGAATGGTTTTGGCCCATCGCGATCACCTGGTCGCCGATAACCGTGGTGGGTATTTTTACGTTGTAATTATAGGTGCCTGTAGCACTGATTTGAGGATACCATCCCGAAAGAGCCGAGGCGATCTCGCGTTCACCGATTTCCTCATCCAATAGAGCCTGCTGTATGGTCGCCCGGTTGTCGAGCGCAAAATCAATCAGGTCTTGCAGACGTGCACGCTCGGGCAAGTCAGTGGCGCTTTCCTGTGCCAGCGATGGCGAAGAAAAACTTCCGCAGATAACTAATAGGGTGCAGTAAACAAGTTTTTTTAAATACATATTTGCCGTTGTCGTCATATTGCTAATCAATTCTTGATGCCATCCCAGATGATCGCAATCATCTTTTTGAGGTCTTCTTCTTTTAACGCAAACCGGCCGTGGATGTTTCGTTTGGCCGTTGCGGATATGGTACCGATATATGCTGCGCTGATGATGTTGATATCCAAGGGCTTGATATAGCCTTCTTGGACGCCCTGCTTCAGGAATACCGACACTTCATCTTGGAAGCACACACGGTCTTCGGGGTAAACGTCTTTTACATAGGGAGAGGAGAAGAACTGTTCGAGGAAACTCAACACTTCCGGGTGCGCTACGTAGTATTTCACCAGCGTCATCCACACCGCGGCAAACTGTTCGGGGTAGGGCAAACCAAGGTCGTTATCCGTGAATATGACCGACTGCATGCGCTCCCTGGCGTAGTGGTAGAGGTCTACGATCAGCTCGTCTTTTGAAGTGAAATAATGGTAAATCGTTCCTGTGGCCACGCCCGCCTCCTGTGCAATTTGGCTCATCGGCGTACCATGGAAGCCAAAATCCTTGATCAGGCGCAAGGTACTCTCGAAGATGGCCCGCTTTTTTGCCGTCGTTTCCGTATTTAATTGAACGTTCATTCGGGTGGCAAAGGAAAACATTATTTGTGGAAAATAACGAAGCCTACCCCATTAATAACGGAAATTTGACAATTGCCGTCAAAAGGTCAATTGCGGTGCCGGCTAGGAAACGAGGGTGAAGTCGATCTGCCTTTTGGCGAGGTCTACTTTCTTCACACGGATCTGCACTTCATCGCCCAGTTGGTAGCGTTTCTTGCGCCGTTGGCCAATGATGGCATAGTTCTTTTCATCCAGTGCGTAGAAATCATCTGTAATGTCGCGCAGGCGCACCATACCTTCACACTTGTTTTCCTCAATCTCCACATACATGCCCCATTCGGTTACGCCGGAAATGATGCCTGTGAAAATTTCGCCCACCTGTTCTTGCAAGAACTCGGCCTGTTTGTATTTCACCGATGCCCGTTCGGCGTCGGAAGCCCTTTTCTCCATTTGTGAGGCATGCTCGCACTGCTTTTCATACGCTTCGGCATTGACCGATTTGCCACCTGCCAGGTAGTGCTCAAGCAGTCGGTGCACCATCACGTCGGGGTAGCGGCGGATGGGTGAGGTAAAGTGCGTATAATAGTCGAACGCCAAACCATAGTGGCTGGTTTTTTTGGTGGTATAGATGGCTTTGGCCATGGATCGTATGGCGAGGGTAGTGAGCACGTTCTGCTCCTTGGTGCCTTCCACTTGATCCATCACCGTATTGAGCGATCGGGCGGTCTCTCGGCTGGATTTGGTATTGATTTTATAACCAAAGCGGGCCGCGAATTGGGCAAAGGCGGTGATGCTTTCTTCTTTGGGTACGTCGTGCACGCGGTATACGAACGTTTTCCTATTGCCGCTTTGGCCCTGTTTGCCGATGAATTCGGCTACGCGCCTGTTGGCCAGCAGCATGAAATCTTCGATGAGTTTGTGGGCATCTTTACGTTCCTTCACGTACACGCCCAACGGTTTGCCGGCTGCATCGAGGTGGAATTTCACCTCGGTGGTTTCGAAGCTGATGGCGCCGTGCTTGAATTTGCGTTCACGCAGGATATAGGCCAGGTTGTTGAGGGTGCGCAGCTCGGTGCTGAACTCGCCCGATTGCTGTTCGATGATTTCCTGCGCCTCCTCGTAGCTGAACCGGCGGTCGGAATGGATGATGCCTTTTCCGAACCAATCTTTAACGACGTTGGCGTCGCTATCCATTTCGAAAACGGCCGAGAACACAAGTCGGTCCTCGTTCGGCCGGAGGGAGCACAGGTCGTTCGACAGGCGCTCGGGGAGCATGGGGATGACGCGGTCTACCAGGTAAACGGAGGTGCCGCGTTCGTAGGCTTCTTTATCGAGCGGCGAGTCGGGCTGCATGAAGTGGCTCACGTCGGCAATGTGTACACCGATTTCGTAATGGCCGTTAGGGAGTTGCTCGAACGAAATAGCATCGTCGAAGTCCTTGGCATCTTCGGGATCGATGGTAAAGGTAGTCGTCCCGCGGAAATCGCGGCGCTTGGCGATTTCTTCGGCTGGTATTTCGGCGCTGAAATCGGTAGCCGCTTTTTCCACTGCTTTGGGAAATTCAAGTGGGAAGCCGAAATCGACGAGGATGGCATTCATTTCGGTATCGTTCTCGCCCTTTTTACCCAGCACGAAGGTGACCTTGCCTACGGGATTCTTGCCGTCGCGCGGCCATTCCGTGATGGCTACCACGACTTTCTCGCCGTCTTTGGCCCCGTTGAGGTCGGCCAGTGGCACAAAGATGTCGTGCAGCATCTTCCGATCGTCCGCATTGAGGAATGCGAAGCGGGGGGATATGGCGATCGTACCGGTAAACTCCGTGCGTGCACGTTCCAGTATTTCCACCACTTCGCCTTCTTTGCGTTTGCCGCGCCGCTTTTCATAGGTATGCACCTTTACACGGTCGCCATGCAGCGCTTGGCGCAACTTCCGCGGCGCGATGTATATGTCGTCCTCCAGCTCGTCTTCGGGCACGATGAATGCCGACCCGTCGGCCGTCATGTCCACTTTCCCGATAACGAAAGCTTTAAGTTCCTTGAGGGCGTATTTCCCTTTTTCCACTTCTTTAAACAGTCCGCCGGTGCGGGCTTCCTCCTGGAGGATGTCGCGGATAGCATCGCGTGATTCGTTATCGGCCAGGTTCAGTTTGGCAGCCACCTGTTTATAGTTCATCGCCTTATTGCCCGACTTCTCGATGAGGTCGAAAATCAGTTGGGTAAGTACGTGTTTGAATGCGTTGTTTTTTTTGTTTGCCATTTTATGCTTTTCTGCTTTTTGTTTTTTTGTGAGCAAGTGAGCTTGTGAGCAAGTGAGCTTCCTTAATGAGCTTACTTGTTCATAGACTCCCTCTTATAGTTTGCTGTGTAATGTCTCACGTTTCACATCTGTTGTCTCACGTCTGTTGTCTATTGTCTCCCATCAACCCGCATAGCTAACGGCGTCTTGCGCGATGGGCGGTTCATTGCGTAAACGCCGCAAGATTTGTGCCGTGGTGAGGACATCCTTTTCGCAATACACACGGATGCGCTCCAAATCGTTTTCATTATAGTACACCCCGTACACGTCGGCGCCGCTGATATCATCTTTGGGCGACGGGATGCCCAAAGCTGCCGCCATGAGGTTGAGCGAGATGTAGCTACGGAAGTCGCCGAACCGCCAGAGCTCCATCGTGTCCAGGTGGTTGATTTCCCAGGGTTTTTTGCCTGATATGTCCAGTTGAGTGGGCAGGGGCAGTCCGTTGATGATCATCCGCTTGCACAGGTAAGGGAAATCGAAGCCCTTGCCGTTGTGGCCGCAAAGCATCAGGTTAGGCGGTTGGGTTTGCAGCAGGCTGGAGAAATCGGCCAGTAATTCCCGTTCATCCGGTTGGGCGAACGACTTCAGGCGGAAGCCCATCTGTCCCTGCCGCTGATGGAACACGCCTACGGATATGCAGATGATTTTGCCGAACTCGGCATGCAGGCCCGCGTTGGGATATACATCGGCAGCAGTTTGATCCGCTTCCAGCGTATGGCGTACTTTATGGGCCCACAGTTCCTTGAAATGATCGGGCAGCTCGTCAAACGTAGCCTTTTGGCTTACCGTTTCGATATCCAGTACCATCACTTGTTGCAGGTCGACCGTTTCGAGCATTGTTCGTTCACTATTTCGCTAAGATTTCAAATCGCTGGCTGATGCGCATGCCGTCCTCGTCGACCAGGGTGATGCGATGTTCTCCCGGTGGTATTTCCAGCGCCAATTGGTGGAACGTTTCCGTTTCGCCGACAAATGTGTTGTCCAGGTGCCAGAATATCTTACTGCCGCGTTTGCGGTGGGCCGCATTGAAAATTACCTGCCCGCGCTCGCCATCAATTTCTAAAGGTATATAAATTCTCGCATTATTTTTCGGATAAATCATTTCCATCACCAGCCCCTGTGAACCATCGGTGCATCCCGGTGCATAGGGAGGCAGCTCGTGGTAGTTGCTATGCCGCGGCTTGTAATAGTATTCCATGGCCGGTGGCAGGATAAACCATTTGGCGGCGACGATGTCGCCCGGTGGGGAGCAGTCGGCCGTTACGCGGAAGGTGCCCTCGCGGTTGGTGTGTATGGTCCGGTGGTAGGGGCATACGGTAGAGCGGTGGCCCGGTACGGGGATGTATAGTGTGTCGGGGTTGGGGCAATCGGGCCCGGCAAGGTGGCCACTCTGGCCGCAAACGGCGGTTTGTACCATACGATCCAGGGGAGGGGTAAACCATCCCGGTGCAGGCAGCAGGTCGAAGATGTCGAACAATATGGGGGCAGCGGTGTTGATGCCCGTCAGGCCGGGTCGCCCTTCGCCATCTGCATTGCCCACCCATACGCATACCACGTACGAAGGGGTGAGCCCCACCGCCCACCCGTCGCGGAAGCCGAAGCTGGTGCCCGTTTTCCAGGCGATTTTCTTGGAGGAGGCGAACTGTTCCCAAAGGGTTTCTTCGCCGGGACGCATCACCTCATTCATGGCCTGGAAGGTGAAGTAGAGTGAGGCGTGGTCGATGGCCGAGGCCCGTTCTGTAGCCTCTCCGGGCGGCTCGTATGCGCTTTCGAGGTAAAAGGGGTCGTGGTAGTCGGCCGGGTTGTAGTTGGCGTTATACCTTTCGTAGTGGTTTAGCGTCCGGGCCATGCTGGCATAGGTACCAGCCAGTTGCCATGGCGTTACTTCGCATCCGCCCAAAATCATCGACAGGCCATAGAAATCGGCGGGCCGGTCGAGGGTGCGGATGCCCACGGATTTCAGGAACGGGTGGAAGCGCTGGTATTTGTATTGCTGTAGCATCTTCACTGCCGGGATGTTGAGCGATCGGCTCAGTGCCTGTGAAGCCGGTATGGCGCCATCATACCCGAGGTCATAATTTTGCGGCGCATAACCGCCGATCTGGGTAGGCACATCGGCAATGAGCGTATTCGGCAGGATCAGTCCGTCGGTAAGCATGGCTGCGTAAAGCATGGGTTTCAGCGTGCTGCCCGGACTTCGCAGCGACGTAATCATATCGACCTGGCTTTCGGCTGCGCTATTTTGCGGGGTGTGCACATTGCCGATGTACGCTAGGGTCTTGCCGGTTTCTACCTCCAGAACCAGTGCAGCAGCATTTTGGATGCCGTTGGCGCTGAGGTTGCGGTGATAGCGGTCTACGATGTCGGCAACCTGCTGTTGCAAGGCGGCATCGATGGTGGTGGCCACGCGGGTGGTATGCAGGTCGAGCGTGGGGTATTCTTGTTTGAACCGTTCCAGCAGGTGGGGTGCGAGCCGCGGCAGCGGGTGGGGTTTGTCGGGCAGGGGTTCCAGCTTGGCTAAGTCGGCCGTTTGCTGGTCGATGGTACCGGTAGTTGCCAACTTATCCAGTAAATTATTGCGTTTGTTGAGGAGCTGTGAGCGGTTGCGCCCCGGATGGATGAGTGCCGGTGCATTGGGCAATACCGTCAGTACGGCGGTTTCTGCCCACGACAGCTGGTCGGGTGCGCGGCCGAAGTAGCGCCAAGCCGCCGCGTCGAGCCCTACCACGTTGCTACCAAACGGGGCGTTTGCGGCGTAGAGCTCCAGGATGTCGGCTTTGCTGTAGCCTACTTCCAGGCGAACAGCCAGGAACGCCTCGATGAGTTTCTGCCAAAGCGTACGATCTTGGTCGCGGCTCATGCGGATCACCTGCATGGTGATGGTGCTGCCGCCGCTGACGACACGCCTGCCAACGATATTCTGCCTGATGGCCCGCGCCAGCGCGATGGGGTCGATGCCGGGATGGTAATAGAAACGTTTATCTTCGAATGTGGTGATGCATTTGGCGAACTTTTCCGGTACCTTCTCCGTAGCCGGGAAGCGCCATTGGCCATCGGCTGCGATGGAGGCGGCGAGTAGTTTGCCCGATGCATCCTCAATGACGAATGAGGTAGGGGAGCGGAAGAGTGGCTTCGGAAGCGACAGGTAGAAAAGTATAAGCAACGTTGTGGCCACCACGAGAACGGTGGCACCCCTCCTCGTTTTGCAGAAGCTGATGAATCGCTGCCATTGTCTCGCTGCCCATGTGATCACCCCGCTAAATTACGAAAATATTCATGCGTCCACGGGTTGGGGCTCGATGTGAAATTGGTGCTAAAATCATCATGATATCATTTTGTTTAGGTGATTGCTATAAACAAATGTTTTTAAATGAATTGAATGTGTTTGACTGGCTGCTTTAGCGTATGATGTGTTTTTATTTTAGCCATAAAATAGCGGTTTTCAGGGAGTTGGGAATGGTGTGTGCGGTGGTGGGTACGGAAAGTTGGTATTAGCTAAAAATCGGATAGAAAGTTCGGCTTTATATGAATAAAGCAATAAACTGTCTTTCAGCATTATGATATTCGTATATTTTTCCTTTTAGCGGAAGAAGATAAGGGGGTTTTAGCGGGATTTTTGAGCGCTGCACTGCGCGCAAAGCCCTACGGCGTTGACGCCGACGGAATGCAGTTGGTACCCATCGGGTAGGTTGATTTTGGGCATCTTGAAATCTTCTAAGCAATAGATGCTGTTGCACGTCTTGCAGATGAAATGCACATGCTCGTCGTGGTGGTGGTGCTCGTCGCACTCCGTGGAGCAGAGCGCGTATGTTGCCGTGCCGTGGAGGTCGAAGATCTTGTGAAGGATACCTTTTTCTTCGAAGGTAGCCAGCACGCGGTAGAGGGTTACCCGGTCGATCGAGTTGCCCAGGACTTTTTCCAGCTCGGGCTGGGAGATGGCCGTTTCCTTTTCGGAAATGATTTGCAGTACCCGTAGGCGGGGCTGTGTTACCTTGAGCTTGTTGCGGCGCAATAAAGGTGCGAAACGCTCGCTGGCATCGGGTTCGGGGATGGTATTTGCTTCGGCGGTCAGCATGTTGAATTTCAATAATGAAACGGATGTCTCCACAGGCGATTGGCCTTGATTCGAGACATCCGTTCCAAAAGATTATTTGCCGGCAGCTTTGGCGTGGTCGGCCAAAAATTGCGCCAGTCCGTTGTCGGTCAGTGGGTGTTTAAGCAATCCCAATATGGCAGATAGCGGACCGGTCATCACATCGGCACCGATCTTGGCGCACTCAACAATGTGCATCACGTGGCGGATGGAAGCCGCCAATATCTGCGTTTCATAGCCGTAATTGTCATAGATCAACCGGATATCTTCGATCAGCGCCAATCCGTCGGTCGAGATATCGTCCAAACGGCCCAGGAACGGCGATACGTAAGTGGCTCCGGCCTTTGCGGCCAACAGGGCTTGGCCTGATGAAAATACCAGCGTACAGTTGGTTCTGATTCCTTTGTCGCTGAAGTATTTGATGGCCTTTACACCTTCCTTGATCATGGGTACCTTCACCACGATGCGTTCGTGGAGTTTGGCCAAGGCTTCGCCCTCTTTGATGATATTGTCAAAATCGGTGGATATAACCTCCGCGCTGACATCGCCATCGACGATTTCGCAGATGGCTTTGTAGTGGTTGATGACATTTTCTTCGCCGGTGATGCCTTCTTTGGCCATCAGACTGGGATTGGTGGTTACGCCATCCAGCACGCCCAGGTCTTGGGCTTCTTTGATCTGTTGCAGATTAGCGGTGTCAATAAAAAACTTCATGTTTCGAATGATATAAATAGTGTTATCTGTTAACTAGCTGTAAACGTTACTACAGCCTGTAAAATTAACGATAATAACCCGGATGGCAAAAAATAAGGGTATGACTTTTGCGCGATTGATGAGGTGAACATCTTCCAGGCACTAACGCATCGGAACTACCGGCTCCATTTTACCGGCCAAGCCATTTCCCTGCTGGGCACATGGATGCAGCGCCTTGCTGTGAGTTGGCTGGTTTATCGGCTTACCGAGTCGGCCTTGGTGCTCGGTATCATTTCGTTTGTGTCGCTTATTCCCTCGTTGGTTCTATCCCCATTTATCGGCAGTTTTGTAGACCGCCACCAGAAATACCGCATTGTGTTGCTTACCCAGATTGGTCTGATGCTGCAGGCGGGTACACTCGCGGCCATGGTGTTTTCTGGTTATTACAATGTATGGTGGATTGGGGTGCTGAGTCTTGTACAGGGTGTCATCAATACCTTCGATGTCACCGCGCGGCAGTCGCTCATGGTAGAGCTGGTAGACAATAAGGCCGACCTGCCCAATGCCATCGCACTCAACTCATCGGCCTTCAACGCGGCCCGTATGGTAGGGCCCGCTCTGGGCGGTATATTACTCAGCATGTACGGCGAGGCGGTATGCTTCGGTATCAACTTCATCAGCTTTTTTGCCGTCATTGCCTCGTTGCTCCTTATGCGGTTGAAGCCAAACCAAGCTGTTGCACGCAAGGAAAGTACATGGCAAGGTCTTAAGGAGGGGTTCAGTTACCTGCGGCATTCGCCCCATATATCCTCGTTGATCATGCTGCTCACCGCCTCCAGCCTGTTGGTCATTCCGTACACCACGCTGCTGCCGGTCATTGCCCGCGAGATGTTTGATGGCGATGCCACGACCTTCAGCTGGTTTGAGAGTGCTGCGGGGCTTGGTGCAATGGCGGGTGCCTTTTATATGGCCAAAACACAGGTAGGCACCAACCTGCGCTTCCGGGTGATGAAAGCTGCAGGACTATTGGCAGCAGGCATCCTCGCCCTTTCTTTCGCGTCGTGGCTGCCGCTGGCCTTGGTCAGCACGTTATTGGCTTCCATGGGGATGATGGTACAGAATGCGAGCATCAACACCTATATCCAAACCCACGCCATACCGGCATACCGGGCCAGGGCGATCAGCTATTACATCATGGCCTTTCAGGGGATATTTCCGTTGGGGAGCCTATTGGTAGGAGCCATGGCCAGTGCCTGGGGCATCCATTACACACTGCTCCTGCAGGGGGTGGCCGGGGCACTCGTGGCGCTGGGGTTCATGGCGTATATCTGGCAGCACATCAACCGCAAGTATGTGCCGGTATAGCGGGCCGTTACTCCTCCAACTGAAATAGAACAACCGATTGATTAGGCTTTAAAACGGGTCTGCACCCTTTTGTGCTTGCCGACCACCGTTATTTTTTCAATATTTGTGATTGTATCAGCGGCTAGCTTGGCCGATAATCAATTATCCATTTAAAGATTCATATGAACTATTCTAGAAGAAGGTTTTTAAAAACAGCAGGATTAACGACCATCGCCGGTACGGTGGCTGCCGATTATGCGCTGGGGTCCAATTCGATCTGGTCACTCAACTCGAAGACGTTGCGGGTGGGCCTTATCGGCTGTGGGGGCAGGGGCACGGCTGCGGCCATGGAGGCGCTCAATGCCGACCCCAATGTCGTGTTGTATGCCATGGCCGATGCATTTGAGGACCAGCTTGAGCATTCGTTGACCACACTGAAAGAGAAGTTTGGCAAAAGAGTTAAGGTATCCAAACGGCATCAACTGGTGGGATTGGATGCCTATCAGCAATTGGTCGACCTGGACGTTGACGTGGTGCTGCTGGCTGCGCCCCCGGGATTCCGTGCCGACCACCTGGAGGCCGCCGTGAATGCGGGCAAGCACATTTTCTGCGAAAAGCCGTTTGCAGTAGACGGTCCGGGCATGCGCCGGGTCATCGCCGCTGCAAATCAAGCGAAGGCCAAGAACCTGTCGCTGGTATCGGGGTTCTGCTGGCGATACCACACCCCCAAGCGGGAGACCTTCAGCCGTGTTCACGACGGCCAGATTGGCCGGATATTGGCCGCCGAGTGCAGCTACAATACCGGGGAGCTATGGTACAAAGAACGGCAACCCCAATGGACGGATTTTGAATACCAGCTGCGGAACTGGCTGTATTATAATTGGCTCTCGGGCGACCACATCATCGAGCAGGCCATCCATAGCTTGGATATGATGCAGTGGGCACTGGGCGATAAGCTGCCCGTGAGCGTAACCGGAAGTGGCGGCCGCCAGAAGCGGGTGGACCCCAAATTCGGCAACGTCTATGACCATTTTGCCATGGTGTACCAATACGACGATGGCACGAAAGCCTATTTCTCCTGCCGGCAGCAGAACGATACCGCGCCGGCCTATGCCGTGGAGCTGGTGGGCGATGAAGGTCGGTGTGTGGTAGACTGCCGTACCGGTGGGCACGACATTACAGGTAAGAACCCTTGGAAATATGACGATACGACGAAGTTCACCGACGAGAACGCATACAAAAAGAGCAATTCGAGAGGCATGTATCAGCAGGAACACGATGAGCTGTTTGCGTCCATCCGGGCGAACAAGCCGATGAACGACGGCGACTGGATGGTGAAATCGAACCTGGTTGCCCTCGCGGGCCGGATGGCCGGTTATACGGGCCAAGCCGTTTCGCTGGAGGCCGCGTTGGCATCCGATGAGGTGTTCTTCCCCGGCAACGTATCGTGGGATACGAAATATGATTTACCCATTGCCATCCCTGGCGAAAAAAAGACGATTTGATATGATGGATAGAAAGAATTTTATAAAATCCGCATCGCTGTTGGCGGGTGGAGCCGTGGTTGCCCCGGCGCTCGGCGGCGCCAGTCCGCTAATGGCCAAACCTGTTGGCAACACGTTGAAACTGAAGAAAGGCGTCAGCTTTTACATGATCAAGGAGGAACTCTCGTTGGTCGACAAGTGCAAGCTGGTGAAGGACCTCGGTTTCGACGGGGTCGAGTTCAACAGTCCGGTCGATTTCAGTCTGGACGAAATGCTTGAAGCCAAGGAAAAGGCGGGCATCGAGATACCCAGCGTGGTCAACAAAGACCATTGGAGCAAGCCCTTGTCCGACCCCGATCCGGAGGTACGGCAATTCACCATCGATTCGGTGGCGAAGTCGCTGGCCGATGTAAAGGCTTTGGGCGGCGACACGGTGCTGGTGGTGCCGGGTGTGGTCAACGAAAAAATCCCTTATGGTGTGGCGTACCGCAATGCGCTGGATTCAGTGCGTAAGCTGATTCCCCATGCCGAAAAGACGGGTATGAAGATCGGCTTGGAGAACGTATGGAGTAACTTTATCCTGAGTCCGGTGGAAGCCCGTCAATTCGTCGACGAGATCAACCACCCGCTGGTGGGCTGGTACTTCGATATCGGCAACATCTTGCGGTACGGTTGGCCCGAGCACTGGATAACCGAACTCAACAGGCGCATCGTAAAGCTACACGCCAAGGAATTCAGTCGCGAAAAGATGAATGATGAAGGGCTGTGGGATGGCTTTAAGGTAGACCTGCTGGCGGGCGACAACAACTGGCCGGTGGTGATGCAGGCGCTTAGGGATATCGATTACCAAGGCGGCTGGCTCACCGTTGAGTTGGGTGGTGGCGACCGGGAGTACCTGAAGAAGGTGTCTGGGCAGATGGATGCCATCTTTGCCCTTTAGGAAACGATAACAACATGTTGTTATAGACCATCAAGCCCGCCCGATTTCAGGCGGGCTTGATTGTTAATGTGCTGCTTTGAATTGCCCCCTTTGAAAAGCAAAAGCGATTGTTTAACTTTATATGAGGAAAAAAACACACCTAATAATGAGTCGTTTCTAGAAAAAAACCTTTATTATTGAAATTATATTCTTCATAATTGTCTGTTTTTCATTTTCATGCACGTTAAAATGGGTACTTCGAACTACAACAGGGTTAACAACATTTTGGGCTGGGTATGTGGAACAATCGCCTTTACGGTGTATGCCATGACGGCCGAGCGAACAACGAGTTTCTGGGATGCAGGCGAGTTCATTGCTTCGGCTTATAAGATGCAGATCGTGCACCAACCCGGTGCTCCGTTGTTTTTGATGTTACAGAACATCTTTTCGAATTTTGCTTTGGGCGATACGGCGCGCATTGCATTTTGGATGAACATGGGCTCGGTGTTATCAAGCGGCTTAACCATCGTGTTTTTGTTTTGGACCATTACCGCGCTGGCGCGAAAAGCACGTTGGAAAGCCGGAGAAGAGCTCACTTCCGGGCGACTCGTGCAGATCATGGGGGCTGGCGCCGTCGGCGCGTTGGCCTATACATTTACGGATACGTTTTGGTTTTCGGCAGTGGAGTCGGAAGTATATGCCCTATCATCACTTTGTACGGCCGTCGTTTTTTGGGCGATACTGAAATGGGATCGGCATGCTGACAAACCAGGAACCGATAAGTGGCTCATTTTTATCGCCTATATCATGGGCCTCTCTATCGGTGTGCACCTTCTTAACCTGCTGGCCATCCCGGCCATTGCCTTGGTTATCTACTTTCGCCGCTCGAAAAACGCGACAAGCAGCGGTGCAGTGAAGACCCTATTGTTGGGGTTCGTCACCGTGGCGGTCGTTTTGTGGGGTATTATCCAATACCTGATCAAGTTCGCCGCCCATTTCGATCTGTTTTTTGTCAATTCCCTGGGGATGGGATTTGGGTCGGGAGTTGTCGTTTTCGCCATTTTGCTCCTTGGTGGCACCGTATACGGGATTGTTTACTCGCATCGCAAAGCCAAACCCTTACTCCATATCATTCTGCTTTCTTTTGCGTTTATCGTGTTTGGTTATAGCTCTTTCACGATGATCCTTATCCGGGCGAAGGCTAATCCTACATTGAACAACAGTGATCCGGACAATGCCTTTTCATTCCTTAGTTACCTCAACCGCGAACAATATGGTGACAAGCCCTTAGTTAGCGGCCCCTATTTTGATTCAAGACCGATCGGCATCGAGGAAGGTAGTAACACCTACCGCAAAGGCGCTGAGCGATATGAAACGGCGGGCCGCACCATTGACTATGCATTTGACCGGGAAACGGTGTTTCCGCGCACCTATAGTTGGCGCGAACCCGACCACCAGCAGTATTACCGCGACTTCCTCAACCTAGGTGAGGGCGTGCGTCCTACTTTCGCGGACAACCTGCGGTTTTTCTTTGGCTACCAAATAGGACATATGTACGGTCGCTACTTTTTGTGGAACTTTGCCGGTCGGCAGAATGACCAGCAGGGGCATGGTGACCCGACCGCAGGCAACTGGGTAAGTGGTATCAAATTTATCGACCAGTTGCACGTGGGTGGGCAAGATGCCCTGCCCGAATCGCAAATTACCAATCCGTCATACAACCGGTTTTATTTCCTGCCCCTCATTCTTGGTCTGATTGGCGCATTTTGGCATTTTAAACGACGCCAGAAAGATGCGGGAGTTGTAGGGCTGTTATTTTTTATGACAGGAATCGCCATCGTACTATACCTCAATCAAAGTCCGCTGGAACCCCGTGAGCGGGACTATGCCTACGCGGGCTCTTTCTATGCTTTTGCCATTTGGATAGGGTTGGGGGTGCTGGCCATCAGCGAATGGCTGAACAAAAAAGTATCCATGCGAACGGCGGGTATCTTAGCCACGGTAATCGGTCTGTTTGCCGGTGCGGTGATGTTGGCAAAGGAAGGGTGGGATGATCACAATCGCTCCGAAAAGTATCTAGCACGGGATATCGCGATCAATTACCTCGAATCTTGCGCCCCAAATGCTATTTTATTCACCTACGGCGATAACGACACCTACCCGCTCTGGTACGCTCAGGAAGTAGAAAATGTACGTCCGGATATCCGGGTCGTCAATCTGAGCCTGCTCAGTGCCGACTGGTATGTCCGGCAGGTCAAAAAACAGGTTAACGAAGCACCGCCATTGCCCATAGACATCCCGAATGAAAAAATCGTAAAAGGCCTACGCGATTTTATTCACTACCAAGACGCACACATTTCCGGTCACGTGGAGCTCGAGAAAATCGTGGACTTGATGCTCTCCGACAATCCGAACGATAAATGGCCCGTGCGCGGAGAGGAGCCCGAAAACTTTTTACCAACGAAAAACTTCCAGCTTACGATCAATAAAGCAGACGTGATTAAAAATGAGGTCGTACCGGAAGCCTGGCAGGATAGCATCGTAGACACCATGACCTGGACGTACAACCGCGACTACGTGTCGCGTGCCGAATTGGCGATGATGGATATCCTGGTAAACAACAATTGGGAACGACCGATCTATTTTGCAAGTACGGTACCTCGTTCGAATTTCATGGGACTGGATAAATACCTCGTATCCGAAGGGTTTGCCTTACGGCTGATGCCTATCGACAAGGAACCCAATTCGTCGCAAGGCTTGGTCAACGCAGATGCAATATATGGACATATCAAGCACAAGTACGTGTGGGGAAATATCAATACATCTTCTTATGTCGACCCAGAATCTTATAACATGCTGCCTTTGATCCTAGGTACTGTTTTTTCTGACACCGCTTCTCAATTGATCGCCCAGGGAAGGAAAGAACAAGCCAAAGAGATTTTGGAAGTTGCCGTTAACAAGGTTATCCCTTCCCGCACTTATTCTGAAAGGGGCGTCTATTTCGGATACCTACCGTTTATCCAGAACCTGTATGCTGCTGGTGTGCCCAACGAAGCGGATGTATTGGCAACGCGGATCACCGGTTATCTCACCGGCCAGTTAAATTATTACGCTTCATTGATGCAGTCAAAGCCGAATCTTGAATTACAAAAACTGCAACTGGCCTTTCATTCGTTGGGCAGCCTGGGGCAGGTTGTCCTTAACGGCGGGAATGAAAGCTTGGCGGGAGAAATTCAAGAACAATACAAAACATTTGAATCAAAATTCTATTGAAGAATTTGTCGCTGATGTGCAGTTTTAAGTGGGGCCTTTTTTTCGCGATTTGGCTATGTTCAATTTTTTTTTACTTTTAGCATGAAAGTTATAAACGTAAATAACATAACCAAATCCCATCTTGATTGATAAAAAATTAAAGCGTCTATTCACGATGCGACCGAAAGTTAGTAAGACACTTCACCGGCTTATTTTATTCGTGTTCCATGGGGCATTCCTGTCGAGTATCTGCTTGGGCGAAAGCCTAACCAAGCAAGATTCGACCGCAGCAGTTACTGAAATCCGGGTAGACCTCGCCGCTGCCACGGGGGGCGTAGACGCCGTGTTGTTTGATTCTATCGCTTATATCCCCTTAGAGACCAATGAACATTCGGCGTTTTCCAACATCTCGCAACTGGAAGTAACCGACGGCTATTTCATTATCTTAGATAAGCGGATAAACAGCTTTTTTTTCTTTCATCGCGATGGTAGCTTCAGCCATAAAATTGACAAAAATAACGAAAACGAACCCTTTAAGAGTGTCGATAAATTCGCTATCGATAGGTCCAGGGGTGTTCTCTCATTTCGGGATACATGGGCACCCCATGGCCCCTATACGTTTGGGTTGGATGGTAGCTTTATCGAAGTGGCGGAGTGGGACAGCATGGTTTCTTTTAGGGATTTTACGCTATTCAATGGATTCAAAATCTGCTATCAGCCCCGTTCCCACCATTCCGAGACCGATGATGATCGCGCGCATTTTGAAAATATTGTCCGGTATGATGCCAGGACCGGTGAGCGCCTCGGCGCCTATTTACCTGTTGATTCAACGAGGAAAAATACTGATTTATTTGGCGTATCAAAATACTTTTATCGGTCTGACCAGAATCGCCTGCTCTTTACCCAACCCTATGATTATGCCATCTATGAATTTGACACCAATGCGGTGCCCCATGAGCGGTTTAAAATCATTTTACCGCGTTTCAATACCCTTCCTTTTGATTTTTTGACGAATCCTGAATATCATGGAAAATGGCGCGACTATTTAAAAGCAAATAAGTCCGTTATTTATTCGATACGGGATGTCTATCTCTCTGGAAATTGGCTTTCTTTCAATACGTCTCCTAGTATCAAGAGGAGTGCTTTTCTGTACAACTTGAATACCTATGAGCTCTTTAACCTGAAGGAAACGGAAGATTCGGCCTTGGGCCTACCTGTGACTGAAAATTTTAGGCCTATATTGGCGGTAGATCATGGGGCGCTGATTTCGGAGGTGTCTTTCGTCGCTTTGAAAAAACAGTACGAGGAGACCCCGCGACCACAGCAAAGGGATTTGTTCCCTCAAAACCTAAATGTGCTAATGAAAAAGGAGTCGCATAACCCTATTCTGCGGTTATCCTACCTGAAGCAATAACTCGAAACTGAATAGACTGAAATATGCTTTCAAAAACTAAACGCCATATCCTGATACTTTACAGCGTTCTGGCCATTGCATTGGTAACCATAGGGGTAGGGATGCTTCTGTGGCCTGATGAAACAAACGGTGGTATACATAGAAATATGGAAAGTGATAATAGGACTTTTTTTTGGGAAATCTATCCCGAACTTGTTATTCCCAATGCCGGAAAGGTAATAAATAAAAGTCTTCATATAAAAGATTCAAACGACAGTGAGACCACTGTTGAGGATTTATCAGAAAGATCTCCACTTTTGGTTTTTAGATATTCCCAGTATGATTGCAACCTTTGTATTGATCAGGTATTGCAGAAATTGCACGCCATTTATGAAGGAGATGAAGACAAAGTTTGCCTAATCGTAGACGGGATGACAGGGAGAGAATTTAGATTAAAGTATAAAAACAGGAAGATGAATTTTTCATCATATTTTGTCGCTGATGATAACCTGGGGCTGAGCTTGGAAAACAAGAACTTACCTTTCCTGTTCGTTTTGTCCGATGATGCTCGCGTGAATAAGGTGTTTGTTCCATTTAAAGAATACCCTAATCAGACTGATGCATATTTAAAAAATATCAAAGCCATACTAAGTGATTAGATGTTTAGTCGTATTTTTTTTGTGTTTATGGAGTAGTTTAAGCGGTTATGGCCAATCTAATGCGGAAAAGCAAATCCTCATACGTGGTCGCGTAGTAGATTCTGTCGGACACGAACCCATTGCATCTGCCACGGTGAGCATCTACCAGAAAGGCAACGGTAAGCTCTTGAAATATGGCTTTACCAACAACAGGGGCAATTTCAACCTTACCGAAATACCGCTTGTCGATTCGGTATACCAGTTGCGTTTATCGCACATCGGATACGGCACGGTTGAGGTAGATGTTAACCGGCCGCCCACCCCAACGGACATCGTGATGGGTGATATCCAAATGGCGAGCGTATCAAACCTGTTGGCGGAAGTGGCTGTAAACCGCCCCCCGATCATGATGGACCAAGACACCCTGATCATCAACCCCGAGGCATTCGATTTACAACCTAATGCCGTGGTAGAGGATCTGTTGACCAAGGTGCCGGGTGTCGCCATTTGGGGCGACGGCGTGATTACGGTCAATGGTAAAAAGGT
Organism: Parapedobacter flavus; assembly: GCF_035818675.1. Classification (NCBI taxonomy): domain Bacteria; kingdom Pseudomonadati; phylum Bacteroidota; class Sphingobacteriia; order Sphingobacteriales; family Sphingobacteriaceae; genus Parapedobacter; species Parapedobacter flavus. The sequence continues at coordinate 98,902 of NZ_JAYKZZ010000017.1, read as the reverse complement.
GGATCGGGTGCTGGTGGAAGGTAAGCCGTTTTTCGGTGCAAACCCAGCGATCGCTACCCGCAATCTGCCATCGGATGCTATCGATAAGGTAAAGGTATACGATAGCCCCACCAATACCCCGGAACGGGAGGAATCGTTGGAAATGGATATTATCCTTAAAGACGGAAAAAAAAGAGGCCTTTTCGGGAAAGTGTCCGTGGCGGAAGGCACCAAAAACCATCAAGAAAAGACGTTCTTGATCAACCTATTCGACCCGAAGAACCAACTCAGCCTGTTTGCCGGCTCGAACAACACGAATAAGATTGCCGGTAATGCAAGTGATTTCCTGGCAGCCAATGTGTATAAGGCTGGCGGGGAAGACCTCGAACCCAATACCCCGCGGTTTGATCAACGGGGGTTAAATGAGTTTTCCATCGTGGGCACCAAGTTTGAACGGGAGTGGAACGACCGCATCAAGACCAATCTCGAACTATTGTACAATGACCGGAAATCCGAAGCGCTGACCGATGTACACGAAATCCGCCAAGTTGGCGAAGGCAACGTGCAGGAAATCGTAGAAAGTAGACAGGACGATCGGAATGACATCAAGCAGTCGTACCGGGGCACTGCTCGGTACGCTGACAGCAAATGGGAGCTTAGGATTAACTCGTACATGGAGCAGTCGAAAACATCGCTGGGCCAACTGCATAACCGGCACGTAACCGATCAATCGGGGCAGAGCTTGGCCGACTTGTACAAAGATATGCACAACGATGAGCAGAATCGTACCGGGAAAGTAGGCTTCGATTTGCGCCAGATCGATATGCTAGGCCCAATAAAGTTTAACATGTCTTATGAATTTGAGGCCGAAAACCGAACGCAGGACCAACAGGAGAACATTTTGTTTAGCCATGATGCCCCCATTGATCGCCTAAAGCGGAACCGTCAAGGCAACCAGCTGCATGAAATGGAAGCTGTGGTTGGCTTGAATGGACTGCTTAGACCCCTGGGCGTAAGGCATATCGGTGTATCGCTGGATCTACGTAATACACTAACGGCCCGGTTGCTGGATGAAGATCAGCAAGACCTGTTTTTTAACCCGGCTACGGATGGGTATACCGTAGAGAACCAAGCGATCTCTTACTCGGACCGGTTGAGGGAAATTATGTGGACCCCGGAGATTATCGCTTCCCGAGGTTTTGTCAAACGGATTGGAGGAGGGAGTAACCGGTGGAATTTCGGTGCTGGGCTGGGGGTGGAGACGACTTCCAGAAAAAACACGTCCGACCACGAGCTTCGGGTGCTCGATAAGCATACGCTTTATGTGCTGCCATCGGCCAGTGCCCGGTATCGACAAACACGCCAGCTCTCGAACAGGTCGCTGACGCTTGCGTATAAGACGTTGGTCAACCAGCCCCAAATCCACCAGTTGATCGCCTTGGTAGACACCACCCAGAAAGACTTCAATCAAGTCGGGAACCGGGGCCTGAAGCCCGAAGAGGAGTACCAGTTTTCACTGGAATACGCCGGTCAGCATTATGCGAAAAATAGGAACCATCGGCTGAAGATCACCTATTCGTTATACCGCGACCAGTATGCGAATAGCAGTATATACGCACCGAGCGGGGAGCGGTTGAGCCAAACGGTCAACACGGCGGGGCTTTCTTCATTCAGTGCGATTTACCAGTATAGAAGGAGTAAGATGCTGTGGGGTAGCCCGCTGAACATCAGCTTGCTATCGATGCTGCAAGGTGGAAGCCGCTATTTTTTCAACAACGCCGTCCAGCATAAAAGTCGCCGGGTAACGATGAGCCATCGGCCGGAAGTCGATTATGCGCTGTCCGACCGGTTTAAGCTTGGGCTCCATGGATCGCTCAGTACGTATTGGACCGCATCGGGTCTGACCAACCGAACAAGCCATAGTGCAAGCGTGGGGCTAGACGCGGTGTTGACGTGGCCGAGGCGCACAACATGGATCAGTAGGTTCCAGAGCACACACTTTTCCACGAAGGGGCTGCCGGCCGAGCAGCGTTATCTCTGGCACATGGACGTGTACTACCGCCTGCTCAAAAAGGAGCAATTGGAAATCAAGTTTTCCGCTTATGATATGTTGAATAATAACAGAATCATCCAAAATATGTTGCGGGACAATACCGTAAGGCGCGTAACGGTAAATAATATCCAACAATTTTTTATGATCGGGTTATCCTATTACCCGAGGATATTTTAGGCAAGCGCCGATTGTTCGTTAGCTTTCGCATTTACCAAGTTTGAGCCGACCATCGTCTTGCTTACCAGCATACACATCTACAAAGGTGACCTGGCTCACCGTTGAGGTGGATACTTTCCTTTTTTATCACGCAAACTATCCACCGGATTCGCCAATACTACCTTTTATAAAACCGCGGTTTGCGACTGCCATGCCAGATTCGAATAATCTGTATTTGGTCAGGTTTTACCCGAAATGAAATTCGGTAGTCATCTACCATTGTCGCGCGATAGGAACCGTCATTTCCTTCTCGAAATCGATCAAGAGGATATTGCAGGTGTGTTGTGGGGAGGTTTTTAATTAAGGTTAGGATGCGGTGTTGGGAATAAAGGTAATCGCGGCGATTAAACTTTTTACCGCGTTCTTATTCCATTTGATGGTCATTTCAACGTTTTTCGCCATCGGAAAATAGTTTTTCAACATCTTCGTGCAACACAAAGTTTCCAGCCTCGATATCAGCGACGGATTTGTCCAGTTAGTTGTTGTACTCGACAATGAACTCCTCCCGCATGACATCGCCGTCTTTAACCACACCTGTTTTGTAATTAAACCTCAAGCTGTTAAGAAAGGCCAGTAAAACTTTCTCTTCTTGTTCGTTTTGAATGTTTACCAGAATACTCATAACCATCAAAGATACGCGTTATTACCTAACGAGACAAACGCCGGAAAAACCCACAATTGCAATTACGCCCAATTTATCCTACGTTTAGGAGCTACTGAAAACCGTTTGCCAGTGAAAAGCCCTGAATTCTTCCGCTTTGCCGGAAATCGACATGTTACCCAAGATCGGTCGTTCAACGGCCTGCTCCAGTTTATTCCGCAACCCGAAAGCCCGCCGGCCGACGTCCCGCGGCATGCCGCCTTTGAAAGTACCGACCTGCAGTGGCTCGAAATCAAGGAAAACATCACTACAGAAGGCGTACGTGTGGAGCTGCTGGCCGATTCGGAAAATGTTCACCAAGGGCAGACGCCGTACAGGGGAGCTTGGATGAGATGATGGACGGGAAGAAGGGTAAGCCGGAGTAACGGAAAAAGCAGCATGCAGCGCAATTATTGTTTGCATGTCGAAGTAGCTTTACCTAAGTTTGAACCCTTGTTTTGCAAAAACATGATAACAAATAAGCAGAATGGCACCGGTAGTTAATTAGGGATACATGCGAATCAGAAAAGAAGAAACGAGCGACCATGGAGCCGTTTTCCACGTCGTTGAAAAAGCTTTTGAGAACGAAATTTACACCGACCATCAAGAGCAATTCCTGGTGGAACGCCTGCGGGAATCGGCTGCATTTGTGCCTGAATTAGCGCTGGTAGCGGAATCGGGCGGTGAGGTGGTGGGGTATATTTTGCTGACGAAGATCCGAATTGTCAATGAACATGGCAGCACAACTTCGTTGGCCTTGGCCCCGGTTGCTGTTTTACCAGCGCACCAGCGGAAAGGCGTTGGCGAGCTGCTAATTAAATCCGCCCATGAAAAAGCAAAAGCGTTGGGCTTCGGGTCTGTGGTTCTGTTGGGGCATGAAAATTATTATCCGCGATTCGGCTACCAGCTGGCCGGCAACTATGATATCAAGCTGCCATTTGACGTTCCTGCCGAAAATTGCATGGCCATTGAGCTGGTTGAAGGCACCTTGAACGATGTAAACGGAATGGTGGAATATCCGCCAGAGTTTAACGGATAAGACGCGTTGGATCATCAAAGGTCCCTTATTTTCTTCATCACATTTTCCACCATCGCATCGCAATAGATTAAGTTAAATTCGAACAGCTCATTGGGCGAATAGTATTTTCTTATCTCGCTGCGCAGCATGGCTTTAGCCCTATTTAGGCGAACCTTTACGTTGGTATTACTGATGTGCAGCGTTTCCGCGGTTTCCGCTACGTTCAATCCGTTGATTTCTCGTAATGAAAATACCATACGATAGTCGAATGGAATCTTTCCGAGTGCTTTTTCTATTACACGCCCCAATTCATGGCGCTGCACGATTTTATCCGTATCGTTCTGACCGTTGGCAAACATCGGCGTAGATTGGTCGTTTATGTCTTGCATAATTTCGTTCTTAAAACTCGATTTTCTCTTCCTGCGAAAGCAGTTGTTCATCATGATACGGATAATCCATGTTTTAAAATCGGAACGGCCTTCAAACTGTAGCAGGCTTTTGTATGCGTCGATAAATGTTTCCTGCATCAAATCCTGCGTGTCTTGGTGGTTGTAATTGTACGACCTGCCGATTTTGTACAGGGAGGGATTGAAGCGCCGCACGATGATTTCATACAGCGCTTTCTCTCCAGCAAGGATTCCCTTAATAATTTCCTTTTCGGTAAACTTTTCCGACTGCATCCTATTCATGCCATGAATTTAGCTATTCTAGCCATTGACAGGGCCGCGATGGCCATTACCAGGTCGCGCACGGCCACATCCACATAATCGAAACCGGCTAATAGCGTGTGTGCAATCAGGGCGAGCCATGCCGCAACAATGTATCCGCCAATGTCGGGTTTTTTCAGGACAATGATGCCGGCCACGATTTCGATAACCCCCACAACCATCATGAACGCCGCAGCGGAAAAAGGCAGGAGGCTGGCCAATGCCGGATTAAGGTACTGGTCCCAATGGGTTAGCAGGTTGGTGAACTTGTCGGCGCCCGCAACAATAGGTACAATGACGAAAGTGTACTTCAATAGGTTGAATGTTTGTCTTAACGCTTGCTGTGCATTTGTTGATTCCATGATTTTCGTTGTTTATGTCTTATATTACCATTAGGGTAGACGAAGAACGAAAAGGTTACAGGAAAGGTGATAAGTATGGTGTCTTTGTTCGACTTGCACAACATTGTGACATCACGGAAATTGAGGAAGTAAAGGGCAAAAAGGTTTGTTTACAGCCAATTTATGGACAAAACAAATGTACGTCGACGAGATTGCGAGAGCCAGGCAACAGGATAGCATCCGATAGTGGTTAGTTGACCCGGGCGGATACCACCATACTGTTTACAGAATCGATTCCTGCCGATTGTCAAAGAAAACAATGATCTGCACCTCTTTACCGACGACACGATATAAAAATGAAATAGTACGGTGAACGATAGCACGCCTTACGCGCGCATCCTCCTGTACAGTTTGGAAGGCAAATGGAAATTTGGTAACAATAGTCAATACTCGTCGGGTGTCTTTCTGGAATTGTTTGGCGGTTTTGGAACCCCACCGTTCTTTTACCTGATCCAATAATGCCTCGAAACTATCTTTGGCTTCGTTGGAGAAGTAGAGTTTATAATCTGCCATTACGGATTACGAGTCAGCAATTCCTCAAATTCGCTGAATGGAATTTTCCGTCCATTGTCAAGGTCGTCAATCCCACGCTTCATTCCTTCAATGGCATGGGGAGGCAGCGGAGCCGTAGCCTGAGGCTCAAAATTGATTTTAAGCGCTTTCAAAACAGCTTTCAATGCGGAGAGTTGTTCTTTATTTTCAGGATATACAACGTATGCTTCCATAAAGGCAAATATAGTATTTTTCTTTTTTGTTGGTGACTACTACGGTCAAAATAAGCTCACCCATAGTGTTCATTTATCTGAAAATAAAATATAATTGGTATCATTGTATGCGATAAAACTAGACAAAATTGAACCAAGATTCGGTCCTCTTATTCCGTTGGCTAGAAAATTCAACACTAGTAGCCTATATTGATAATTTATTTAAGAATTAACCGTTTAAGGACTATTTTACAACACGACAAAACCATCGAAAAATGGGTACAGATGAACAATAACTGCAGATGAACTTGGAAAAACAACGTAACGAAGCATATGGATAAATCAACGGTAGAAGAGATTAAAGAACGGTTTGACCATGACGTGGAACGGTTTTCCAACCTTGATACCGGACAGCTTTCAACAATCGATGCAAAAATTTCTTTGGAACTGATTACGGAAGCTGCTAAGCGGGTTGCTCCCAATGCCGAAAATCTCTTGGATATCGGTTGCGGGGCGGGGAACTATTCGTTGACCATGCTTTCAAAAATTCCCGACTTGAATTGTACGCTGGTTGATTTGAGCAAGCCCATGCTGGATAGGGCGTCGGAAAGGGTATCACAGCAAACCAACGGTGAATTAGTAATGTTACAAGGCGATATCAGAGAGGTGGAATTGGCTGAAAATCATTTCGACATCATTCTGGCAGGCGCTGTTTTACACCATCTGCGGGACGACAAAGATTGGGAAACCACCTTTGAGAAACTTTTTAAGTTATTGAGGCCCGGTGGTTGCCTGATGATAGCCGACTTGGTCATACAGAACACGGATGTGCTAAGCGAATATACCTGGGAGCGGTATGGCGACTACCTGGAAGGGCTGGGCGGAAAGGAATATCGCCAGCATGTGTTGGACTATGTGGCAAAGGAAGACTCGCCTCGGTCGATCAATTACCAACTCGACCTGATGAGGCAGGTCGGCTTTAGCGCGGTTGAGATACTGCATAAAAATATGTGTTTTGGCGCTTTTGGAGGGATAAAATAAAGTAGGCAGATGCAAGAAATAATTATAGAGGACCAGACATTTGACCGAAGCGTCTCCCTGCAAAGCGGCGAGTACGATAATTGCGTTTTCAACGGGTGTGACTTCTCCGGGTATGACTTCTCGGTGTTTAAATTCACCGAGTGCGTCTTCAACGGCTGTAACTTCAGCCTGGCAAAAATAAACGGAACCGCGTTCCGTGATGTTCAATTCAAGGATTGCAAAATGCTGGGCCTCCGGTTTGATAGCTGTAACCCATTCGGTCTTTCTTTTTCCTTCAACGGATGCCAGCTGAACCACTCTTCATTTTATAAAACGAAAATCAAAAAGACCGTTTTCAACGATTCACAATTGCAGGAAACCGACTTCTCAGAAGCCGATTTGACCGGTGCCGTCTTTGATAACTGTAACCTGATGCATGCCGTTTTTGACCGTACCATAATTGAAAAGGTTGATTTCCGTACTTCTTATAACTACACCATCGACCCGGAAACCAATCGCCTAAAAAAAGCTAAGTTTTCGGTTTCAGGTATAGCGGGGCTACTTGCTAAATACGATATTGATATTGAAAAATGAAGTCAACATCGGATTTCGCTATAAGTATGTTACTTTTGCTCATAACTAATGACAAACTTAAATGAACAACGATATTCTGAAATATAATCAATCGCAAACAGCCGGAGACAACGACACCTGTAACACGTTGGCAGCGCTGATCGATGAAAACCTTGCCGGCGCGGAAAGCAAAGTCTGGCACGCACACCCTGTATGGTTTTTGGAAGGGAACCCCGTTGTCGGATATGTCAAACTGAAAGCCGGTATCCGCCTGATGTTTTGGAGCGGGATGGATTTTGATGAAGAAAAACTAAAGCCGGGCACCGGAAAATTCAAAGATGCCTCCCTGCTTTATGCTACAGTTGACGAAATCGATGCCGACGACGTCAAGCGCTGGCTCGACAAGGCGGCGGAAATCCAATGGGATTATAAGAACCTCGTGAAACGGAAAGGAAAATTGGAGCGGTTGAAGTAGAGAAGGCAGACGGATAGGTAGTCGCCAATTACAAATAAGCGAATTTCAGTATACGAAGTTTGGAGTTATTCATATATTTCATTTATCTTTGTTGCTAAGATAATCAGCGTATGAGTGAAATAGACAAGGATGATTTAGTGCACCAATTCCGGAGCGCAAGCCGGCAGTATTCAGATGCTTCTATTTTTATGCACGAAGCCATCGCTCGTAAAGCAGGGCTTTCGGGAGCCGACCACAAATATTTAGGCCTTATTTTACAACATGAACAATTGACGGCGGGCGACCTTTCGAAACTTACGGGACTAACCACCGGCGCTGTAACAGGCTTGATCGATCGCTTGGAGAAAAAGAAACTCCTCAAGCGTAAATTCACAAAAAACGACCGACGGAAAGTCATCATCGTTCCAAACGTAACGAACACGATGGAACTGCTGGAACCTCTTTTTGGAGGATTGCAAGAAAAAACAGCTGACTTGCTCAATGCTTTCTCAGTGGAGGAAATACAAACTATTGAACGCTATTTTATAGAAGCGACCGCCATTATGCGTGAAACGACCGAAACGTTGAATAACAACTAAATTATGGTAAGAATGGAACAATTAGCAACGGGTTACGTGGTAAGAGCTGAAATTTGGTTGGGCGTCACCACGCTCCTCTATTTTTTGATGAATGGGGCACAGGTTTTCGAAACCTTGGTTTTTGTTCCTAAATGGACGTTTTCGCCGCCAACTCATTTTAACCTTTTATTGGATGGGAGGGGCACAAGCCTGAAGCTCTTTTGGATGGTATTCCATTCGTTGCACGAGATCACGTTTATTTTAGCCATTATTTTCTGCTGGAAAATGCACGAGGTAAGGAATTGGCTGCTCATCTTGTTTGCTATTCATTTTGGGGTGAGGGTGTGGACAATCGCCTATTTCGCGCCGCAGATTATCGATTTCCAGAAAATAGCGGAAACGCCAACTTTAGCCACAAAGGGTCTGGTAAACAGGATGTCGCTTTGGCAAACACTCAATTATGTTAGGGTAGCCATTTTCATCGCGGTCTCCATTGGCCTTCTTCCATTGCTCGCTAAGGTAATCAACCTTAAACAATAATGTAAAGCGATTTACCGATGGGTGCTGTCGTGAATCTGGTAAGAATTATCAAAAAATAACTACCTTTATATAAAAAAGCTATGCTGACCGCTGTACATCCGAAATTACCGATGCGAGATAAAATCGCGACGAGGAGTTTTTATATCGATAAGTTGGGTTTTCAGGAGTTCGGAGGTGCTGATTTTGAAGGCTATCTCATGGTTGAAAAAGACGATATCGAGATTCACTTTTTTGAGTTTAAAGACCTCGATCCCAAGGAGAATTACGGTCAGGTGTATATCCGTACAGACGATATCAATAAGTTGTACAAATTATTTTCAGCTAGAGGTTTGATACATCCCAATGGTCCATTGGAAAAGAAGCCATGGGGGCTGTGGGAGTTTTCAATGCTCGACCCCGACCATAATCTGCTTACATTTGGACAACCGGTTTAACATGAAAACACATACTACGAACGCTTTCGATACGTTTATCGAGGTTGCAGAAGATACGAAAATGACAGCGGGAACCAAACCACTAAGTAAGGCCAAGAGAACGGTCGCCGAAATGCAATATGACCTCATTTCAAACCATCCTTACCAATACACTTCCGACGATGTGTTGTTTCAGGTGTATGCCGACCGAAACGGTCTGATTGAAGCGGAATACGAACAGGCGAGGGCACAGTTTTTTTCAAAAGGGCAAGCCTGCCTCCGGGCGTCGCCGCTCACCAAAACCTATGGGTTCGGCATCCACAGCGATGATCACGGAAAGGTGGCGCTGTACGGCATGGAAACCGATGCCTATCAAAAATTCTTGGCCGACTCCGAAATCAAAAATGTAAAGGCGATGCGGTCGAGCCGGTGAATCATTTAAAGGCTACCCGCAACGTTACCTTGCGCTCATCGTTTGCTCCGGGTAGCCACCGCGGTCCGTCACGAACGATCAGCGTTGCAAACTTGTTGAGCTCCACGTTGGACGTCTCGACAACCTTCACGTCCGTCGGACGCCCCGTATCGTCAACTGTAAACGTTAAGTCGACCGTGCCCCGTTTTCCCGGGGCGAGTTTCACCGCATTTTTCAAGTATTCCCGATAGGCAATCCAGCCATCCCTCGGGACAGGCTTTCCATTGTCTTCGGTGCGGGTACTGTCCGTAAGTAACGGTTCGCCGGTCTGCTGGGCGGCGCTGATACCGCGGATACGGATATGCTCGGTATGAGAAGCGCGAGCCTGCGCGCCCGCAACGACCGGGCTGTCCATTTCCGCTGCGGCTATGCGGGCCGCCGCCCCGACTATCTTTGCTTTTGGCTGTGTGCCAAATCCCACCACGACCACCGAATCTAGCAGGTCTGCATCGGTGTCGGCTTTCGGCGTCACCCTGGCCAACCGTACTTCTTTCTTTTCTTGTTTTTCCGCCAGGTCCGCTGTAGCCACATCTGTGGATGCGATACGGGCGGCCTGCGGTGCAGTATCAGGTTCCCGTTCGTTGGTAGGAGGTATCGGCTCTTGCGACGATTTCGCCTCAGCATCAGTAATTTCCTCCGGGACAGCAGCCACGGTGGCCTCACGCTGCTGTTCTAAGGTGTCTTCGCGGACAAACCACCATGCGCCTACCGTAAGCACGGCCAGCAGGGATGCCGCTATGGCCCAACGCTGGGCAGGTGCAAGGCTGCGCACGATAGTCCGCCGTCGTCCGATACGCTCGCCGATGCGCTTCCGGATATCGGCGAGGTTATCGTCGTGCTCGCCCAGCGCCTCCTGCTCCATGCCGAGGATAACATCCATCAGCATGGGGTCGGCCTGCGCCTGCCGCTCCAAGGTGTACATTTCGCGGGGGGTGAGTTCCCCGCGGATGTACCGCCTGATTAATTCCATATCCACTTTACCCTTTTCCATGGCTCGCCTCCATGCACAATTTTAAATTCCGTTTGCCATTCTGGATATAGCTTTTCACCTCTTTCAAACTATACCCGGTCGATTCGGCAATTTCTTTATAACACTTCTCATTGAGGAAAAACAAATCAACACTACGCTTTTGTTTTTCGGGCAGCCGCTCCATACATTGTTCGAGGGCCGTAAGCTGCCTTTCTTTTTCCTCCGCCTCGCCATCCGGATGCATGGTGAGGGGAAATTCCACAAATTCGTCGATCGAAACGTGATGCCGGTTTTTTTCTGCACGCAACTGCATAAGGCAATGGTTGCGGCTAAGCACGTACAGCCAGCTGCCAAAGCGCTGGATCTCCTGCTTATTCACCTTATGGATAAGTTCTTCGAAAATCTGCATCACGGCATCCTTGCTGCGCTCGTTATCCTTGAGGTAACGCAGGCACACATAGTACACCATCTCGGCATGCGCCTGATAGAGCTCACCAAGGACCGCCATATCGCCGGTATCGCGATAGCGCCGTAGGAGCGCATCGTCATCGATCTCTTTTTTTGGTGTGCCAAATCCACTCATGGGTGGGTGAAAGTAATTTTTTTTTCTCGTTTATGGAAATCCATGTGTACCCGCATCCTTCGGCAAAATTTGAGATGATGAAGTCAATATGTTTAGCAATGATCCTGTCGTTATCCCTAGGAGGGTACCGTTCAGAAAAGCCGTTCACCATTAGTGGAACTGTTTATGACCAGCAGACGAACACGACGTTAGCGGGGGCTGCGATAACGTTAGCGGGTACGCAAGTGGCTACCCGAACCGATGCCAACGGACATTACTCCATCCGGGCTGAAGAAGGGGAGTACCTGCTGTTTCAATACATTGGGTACGAAGACAAGCGAGTGAGGGTAGGAAGGGATAGCGTGATTGATGTGCACCTCATTCCCGTAACACCATCGCGCAACGAAGTGGTTGTTGTTGGATACGGTACGCAGCCGAGAGCGAAGGTGATTGGGCGTATCGTTGATAGGGGGGCACGCATGTCGTCGCGGGCTTATGCCCCTGGCTATATACGGCAGCCTAGCCAAACCGAATCGTACGCCGGATTTACGGAAAACAAGTTCCATAACCCATTGGACGAGGCACTTTCTACCTTCGCCATCGATGTAGACGTCGCATCGTACAGTAATTTCCGCCGTTTTATCAATATGGGGCAGCTTCCGCCCATCGATGCCGTGCGCATCGAGGAAATGATCAATTATTTCCAATACGACCTCAAAGGCCCGTCCACGGGTGAGCCGGTGGCTATCCATACCGAACTGGCAACGGCACCGTGGAACCCTAAACACCACTTGCTGCGCATCGGCCTTAAAGCGAAGTCGGTACCCACCGATAAACTACCGCCCTCCAACCTGGTGTTTTTGATCGACGTATCGGGGTCGATGATGGGAGCCAACCGACTGCCATTGGCCCAAGCGTCGATGAAGCTATTGGTAGACCAGCTGCGCGGCAACGACCGAGTGGCTATCGTTACCTATGCGGGTTCGGCCGGGGTGGCCCTGGAAAGTACGCCGGGCGACCAGAAAATCAAGATAAAGGATGCAATTGACGCGTTGAGCGCGGGCGGGTCGACGGCCGGTGGGGCCGGTCTGCAGCTGGCTTACCGCACGGCGCGCCAGCACTTCATCAAAGGCGGCAATAACCGCATCGTCTTGGCTTCGGATGGCGATTTCAACGTAGGCGCCTCCAGTGATGGCGATATGGAGCAGCTCATTGCCAAGGAACGGCAGAGCGGCGTGAGCTTGTCTGTTTTGGGATTCGGTATGGGTAACCTCAAAGATAGCAAGATGGAGCTGCTGGCGAATAAAGGGCATGGCAATTATGCCTACATCGACAACATCACCGAAGCCCGTAAGGCGATGGTCACCGAGTTTGGTGGCACATTGTTTACCGTGGCGAAAGACGTGAAAGTGCAGGTAGAGTTCAATCCAGCCAAGGTGCAAGCTTACCGGCTGTTGGGCTATGAGAACCGGCTGCTGGAGAAAGAAGATTTCAATAACGACGAAAAGCTGGGGGGCGACATGGGGGTGGGCCACACCGTAACAGCGCTGTATGAGATTGTGCCGGTAGGCGTGAAGGGTACCTATCCGGGGGATGTGGACCCGCTGAAATACCAGCCGGTGAAAGCGCGCCCCGTGGTGGGCAACAGCAAAGAGGTAGCTACCGTGAAATTCCGCTATAAAGAGCCAGATGGAGAAAAGAGCCGTTTGCAACAGGTAGCGGTGGTCGATCGGCCGCAGGAATTGGCAAAAGCATCTGCCGACTTCCGGTTTGCCAGTGCCGTGGCCGAACTGGGTATGCTGCTGCGTAACTCGGATTACAAGCAACAGGCGAGCTACGATGAACTGATTGCACGGGCCAAGGGCGCGAAGGGGATGGATGACGAAGGCTATCGGGCGGAGTTCATCCGGCTGGCGGCGAGCGTGGAATTGTTGGCTAAAAGCAATGGTTTCGCAGCGGGGGATGAATAATCCTCCCTACGTTTACACCACCATCCGGTCGAAAACAACGCGTTGCTCCCGCATAGACTGCACCTTGTCGGCCGGGTCGGTGTGACATTCCAGTAGTATCCAGCCGTCGTAGGCCATCTGGCCGAGATTCGCAAGCAGTGCCGGATAGGGATAATCCGTCCGGTCAAGTTCACGTACATGGATGGTGTCTCCAAAACGGTCTTTCACCAGGTCGAAATTGTACTGGAAACCCTGGCCGTCGAGATCCTGCTGGTTGCAGTTCCAACAGATGGTGGCGTTGGGGTGATCAGCATGGTCCATGATGGTCTTGATGTTCGGGAGGTTCTGGGTTTCGTGGCCATGCACTTCGAGGCGGAGTTGCTGCCCGAAATCGGCGGCATAAGCGGCAAGTTCGTTCAATGATGCGCCGATTTGGGCCATGGTTTTCTCGTGCGGCACACCTTCGTGGAAGGCGTTGGGCTTGACTTTTACGCCTGTGCCGCCGATATCGGCGCTCAGCTGGATGAATTCCTTGGTGCGCGCGATGGATTCCCGGAGGGCTTGTTGGTCCGGGAAATCGTACTGCTGGTTGGTGCCCATGCCCACACATTCTACAGCACTGCCTTTAAATTGGTCTCGAACTCGTCGGCGCTCGCGCTTGCTCATTTCGGGCGAAACACCGTGCGCGTGTTCCACACGGAGCTCGATACCTTCCAGGCCGGTGACGGTGCAGTTGGCGATGAGGGTCGGAACATCCCAGTCCTTGCCCCAAAGGTAGGTGACCAGCCCAAGCTTCATCTTGGTCGCCGGCTTGTTGCGGATAGCTGCCCATGTAGCCGCAGGGGCGAGGGCCGAACCGGCCAGTAGCGACAGGCCGTGGAGAAACTGTTTTCTGTTGATGGGGTGCTTCATAATCGTGTATTGGTAAATAGCAAATTTATAAAAATTAGCTAAAACTTCATCCGTTGGATACGGATGGCGTTGCCAATAGCTAACAGCGCAACGCCGACATCGGCGAAAACGGCTTCCCACATGTTGGCGAGTCCACCCGCACCGAGGGTAAGCACAATCGCTTTTACGGCGAAGGCCATGGTAATGTTCTGCCAGACGATGCGGCGCGTAGCGCGGCCGATGCGGATAGCCACCGGAATTTTACCTGGGCGGTCATCCTGGATCACCACATCGGCAGTCTCGATCGCAGCATCGCTGCCCAGTCCGCCCATAGCCATCCCCACATCGCTCAACGCGATAACGGGCGCATCGTTGACCCCATCGCCCACGAACGCAACGCGTTGGCCCGTTCCTTCTATTTCCGTTAGCTTGGCGGCCTTATCGGCCGGAAGCAGATCGCCATAGGCGTGGTCAATTCCCAGTTTGCCAGCTACGGCCTGCACCACAGCTGTGCGGTCGCCACTCAGCATGGTAGGGGTAATACCCAACGCTTTCAGCTGATGAATCGCATCAGCAGCATCCGTCTTGATTTCGTCGGCAATGATCAGGTACCCGGCGAACCGATCGTCGTAACTGATGGCAACGACGGTGTCGGCTATTACCGAAGTATCTACGCGGTGGGCGATCCCGAAGCGGTCGAGCAGCTTGAAATTGCCCACAAGCAGCTGCTTGCCGTTGGCCAGGGCCCGCAAACCATGGCCTGCGATTTCTTCAATTTGGTCCAATTGCAGGGACTCATCTATTGGTCCGATATACGCGTGGATAGCCGTGGCCACGGGGTGGGTGCTGTGGCTTTCCAATGCGTTAGCCCATTGCAGCACCGTGGCACGGTCAACCCCTTCGGAAATAACGACCTCTTGTACCCCGAATACGCCTTCGGTGAGCGTGCCGGTCTTGTCCATTACCACGTGCCGGATATTCGCTAGTGTATCGAGGAAGTTGCTGCCTTTAAATAAGATGCCGTGCCGGCTGGCGGCACCAATGCCTCCAAAATAACCAAGCGGGATGGAAATGACCAACGCACAGGGACAGGAAATGACCAGAAACACCAATGCCCGGTACAACCAATCATTAAACACATAATCGGTCACCAACAACGCGGGCAGCAGCGTGATGAGTACGGCAAGCAGCACGACGATGGGGGTATAGACCTTGGCAAATTTGCGGATGAACAGCTCGGTGGGTGCTTTTTGTGCCGTGGCATCCTGCACCAGTGCAATGATCTTGCTTAGCTTGCTGTCCGTGTAGGCTGCGGTGATACGTACCTGCGCTACCGTATTCAGGTTGATCATGCCGGCCCATACTGCTTCGCCCTTCACCTTGGTGTCGGGTTTGCTCTCGCCGGTCAGGGCGGCGGTATTGAACGACGCTCGGTCTGAAATCAATTCGCCATCCAGGGCCAGCTTTTCACCGGGCTTGAGTTGCACCGTTTGCCCGATGGTGGCCCGTTCGGCCCGGATGGTGCGGAGGCCATCCGTATCGTGGATGGTGACGGCATCGGGCCGCTGATCCAGCAGCGCTTTGATGTTCCCCTTTGCCCGGCGTACCGCCAGTCCCTGCAGATTTTCACCAACCGAATAGAAAAGCATCACGGCAACGCCTTCGGGATACTCGCCGATAAAAAACGCACCGAGCGTGGCGATGGTCATCAGGGTGAACTCCGAGAAAACGTCGCGTTTGGCAAACGCTCGAAACATCTGCAGGATAACCGGGCCACCCACGGGAAGGTAGGCCAGTACATACCACGCCACACGCACCCAACCGGCAAAGAATGCCGGGCGCTGGAGCCAACCTTGGTCAAAGGCGAGCCCCAGGAGCAACAAAAGGAAGCTGATAATAGCGGGCAGGAAGAGCCTGAAGGTAGGATACATCGTTATACGGACAACCATATCCAAAGGTACATAACAAAATGATTTTTTTTTGAAATGTTTCGGGGGCTCGTTCGTCTATATGATTAGTTGGCAGGCGAAATGATTAATTGCATGGAAAGATGACCGATGAAAAGCAACGCAGCGTTACGGCTGCCATAGCGGCCTACGGCAAAGGGTTGCTGGGATTTATCCGGAAGCGGGTAAAGAACGACGCTGATGCCGAAGATATTCTGCAAGATGTTTGGTATCGGTTGAGTGCGGTCATCAATTCCCATCCGGTAGAGCAGGTCGGAGGGTGGCTTTACCGGGTGGCGATAAACCGAATCGTCGATAAGCGACGGAAAAAAAGCGAGTCGCTCTGGGAAAGCGGCACGCCCGAAGGGGCGGAGCAAACCATGCCTACGGCCATGCCAGCGGCGGTCGATGGTGATCCAGAAGCCAAGTACCAAGAACGCGCGGTCTGGGAACGGTTGTACGCGGCATTGGAAGAATTGCCGGCGGCACAGCGCGACGTGTTTGTGTGGCATGAGTTGGAACAAATTCCCTTTGCAGAGATTGCCGCGCTTACCGGCGAACCGGTGGGCAAGCTGGTCTCGCGCAAACATTACGCGGTTTTGCACCTAAGGAAGCGACTGAAGGTATTTTACGATGAATTAACAGATTAATAATTTAACAGAAATAAGTATGAAAACGTTGTTTAGAAGCAGAATGCGCTTCGTTTTAATCCCCATTCTCGCAGTGGCTTTCGTTTTTTTGGTGGGTTTCCTGGTGATGCAGCTGTGGAATCATACCCTACCGAGTTTGTTTGGTACCAGCGCCATTACCCTTTGGCAGGCTATCATGTTGTTCTTTTTATGCAAACTTCTGTTCGGTTTCGGTGGCGGTGGACCGGGAAAGGGCGGCCCACCATGGCGCAAAAAAGCGATGGCACGGAAATTCGATCAGATGGGTGAGGAAGACAGAGCACGGGTACGCGCCTACATGCGATCGAAATCTAACTGCTGGGGGGATGTTGCCGATAGGCCTGAAGAAAAGACCGAGGGTGGTGAAACGCAATAAAACGCAATAAAAGGAATGACGAATGGGTGCTGAAATATTCATATTTAAAACCAGCGTACATACGGCAGCGGATGTACAGCTAGTGGCTATGCTATTCGGGTCGGTTGAGGCGATAAAGCAATGGAGTTTCGATCTGGAAGATTGCGATAAGATTCTGCGGATAGTTGCACTGGGTATCAGGCCCGGAGCGGTTGAACAGTTGTTGCTAAAGGCGGGGTTTGCCTGTGAACATATGGCGTACGAGTTACAATAATAATAAGTAGCTCATCTCGTTGCCCGATGGCAGTAAAAAAAATATAAATCCGAATGCGATGAATTGCAGAATGCTGATTATCTTTAGCGCAGATTGCGGGCTGTCGTCAGCAACATTGTTATAAATTTAGGAGTAGATAAACCCTTAATAATTTATTGTCATGTATAGAAAATACCACTTAGCCGTATTACTGATGCTTTTCGCTACGGCATCATTTGCCCAATTCAAACCTTTATTCAATGGGAAAGACCTATCCGGATGGACCATTCATGGCACCGAGAAATGGTATGTGGAAAATGGGGAGTTGGTCTGCGAAAGCGGTCCTGATAAGCAATACGGCTATTTATCGACGGATAAATCCTATAAAGATTTTGAATTACGGGTAACCTTTAAGTTGGAAGCCAATGGTAATAGCGGGGTGTTTATCCGCTCAGATATTGATGGTGTTAAAATTGAGGGTTGGCAGGTGGAGGTGGCTCCGCCGGGCAATTCCACCGCCGGGATTTATGAATCGTACGGTCGGGGTTGGCTGATAAAGCCCGACCCTGAAAAGGAAAAGATCTTGAAAGCGGATGAGTGGAATACCATGAAGATACGTGCAGTGGGCGACAAAATTACCACTTGGCTGAACGGGAAAAAAATGGTGTACCTCTCGGATGAGAAGATAGGCGCGGCAGAGGGATTCATTGCCCTTCAAATACACGATGGTGGCGGTATAAAGGTGCGGTGGAAAGACTTGAAAATCAAAGAACTCTAAAAGCGAGAGCGAAATGAAAGCCCTGTCCACGTTGTTGTGTGCCGCAGTAGCGCTGTCACTCCATGCCCAAACCCCCTCGGCCAAGAAAACACCGCCGCTTACGGCGTCCGCGCCTAGTACCGTGGGCGTATCTGCAGACCGGTTGGCACGGATCGACGCCATGCTCCAGCAATCGGTCACTGACGGGCAGATTCCAGGGCTAGTGGCATTGGTGGTGCGCAACGGCAAGATCGTGTACCACAAGGCGTTCGGAACTGCCGATGCTGAAACCGGCCGTAAGCAGAAACCGGATGATATTTTCCGCATTGCTTCGCAAACGAAGGCCATCACCGCCACGGCGGTGATGATGCTGTGGGAAGAGGGGAAGTTCCAATTGGACGACCCCATTTCCAAGTATATCCCCGAGTTTAAGAACCCACAGGTGCTACAGTCGTTCCGATATGGTGATACCAGCTACACCACGCGACCGGCCAATAGGGAAATCACCATCCGCCACCTGCTTACCCACACCTCGGGCTTGGGCTACAGCATGATTGATGGCGACGAGCGGATGAAAATGATTTACCAGAAAGCCGACGCTACGGAATTGTTCGTTACGGATGAAGTGTACATCGGAGACTTCGTCAAGAAGCTGGCCAAGTTGCCACTACACCACGATCCGGGCGAGCGATATACGTATAGCTTAGGGCTGGATGTATTGGGCTACCTCATCGAAGTCGTGTCGGGTATGCCGTTCGATCGTTTCCTGCGCGAACGGCTCTTCGACCCGTTGGGGATGGACGATACCTGGTTTTACCTGCCAGCCGATAAGGCCGATCGGTTAGTCGATGTACAGCATAAAGTGGATGGCCAATGGCAGGCGTTTCCGTATACGTTTTATGACCCCGATTATCCCATCAAGGGAGCTCGTACCTTTTTTGCGGGTGGGGCAGGGCTAAGCAGTACAGCGAAGGACTATGCCACCTTTTTGCAAATGTACCTCAACGGTGGGGAGCTCAATGGCGTTCGTATTTTGAGCCGGACGACCATCGCGACCATCATGAAAAACCAAACAGGCGACCTGTTTGGCGGTGAGGCAGAAGATTATGGTTTGGCGTTCGGGATGTTGACAGACCGCGGCGTGGCCAAAGGGGGGCTAGGCGGTGCGGGAACTTTCGTGTGGGGCGGTTACTTCAATACGCAGTATTTTGCCGACCCCAGTGAAGGCGTAATTGGTATCCTGATGAAACAGACGCAGGGGCTTACCAACGACCAAACAAGTTGGAAATTCAGGCAGATGGTAGGCGCATCGATAGATGATTGAAGGGTAAAGATAACCCAGTGGATGAAAAAAATATCGTTACCTTTGCCGCGCAATGGAAGTTAAACAGCCGGAAAAGGAAGATTATAGCTTTTGGACGAAGTATAAACGCTTTGCCGGAAATGAGCTGCTGCTTTACATCATTATGGTGGTAGGTATTCTGTTGGGAATTATTGTTTTCAGTTAATGGTCGAATACGCATTGTGACCCTCAAACATCCTGCTATAAATTAGTTCCGAATGAACCTTAAATTAAAACGGCCGTTGGCTTTTTTTGACTTAGAGACCACTGGCCTAAACATATCGGCCGATCGCATCGTGGAGATTTCCATCCTGAAAGCATCACCTGATGGCAGCGAAGCGGTGAAAACACTCAAGATCAATCCCGAAATACCCATATCCCTCGAGTCGTCCCTGATCCACGGAATATACGACGAAGACGTTGCCGGGGCGCCTGTATTCAAAGATGTAGCCGCTGAAGTAGCCGAATTTATCGGCGATGCGGATCTGGCCGGCTACAATTCGAACAAGTTCGATATCCCGATGCTGATGGAGGAATTTCTCCGCGCAGAGGCCGACTTTTCACTCAGCGGCCGTTTTTTTGTGGATGTGCAAAACATCTTTCACCAGATGGAGCAACGCACGCTGAAAGCGGCATATCGTTTTTATTGCGACCGGAGCCTCGATAATGCACACAGCGCTGAAGCAGACGTGCGGGCAACTTACGAGGTGCTGCAATCGCAACTGGACCGGTACCAAGATACGGAGTGGGAAGACAAAGCAGGTAATAAATCAGTTCCTGTGGTGAACGACGTGGAAGCGCTCCATCGCTTTACCAACCTGAGTAGGCCGGTCGATTTCGCAGGTCGCATGGTATTCAATGAACAGGGCGAAGAATTATTCAACTTCGGGAAACATAAAGGGCGCCCCGTTGAAGCAGTTTTCGCGATGGAGCCTAGCTATTATTCGTGGATGATGCAAGGGGATTTTCCATTGTATACCAAACAATGCCTAGAAAAGGTGTGGCAGCGCTTCCGCGCGAAGCAGAAGGAGCAACGGGCACAGTCGCCCGAAAAGCCGCAGGTGCCGACGAAGGCAACGCGTGAGGCCGGCCAGCCTCGACAGGAAAACCGCAACGTGGGCAAACCACAGCAAGCAGCACGTCCGAAACGGAAGTCGGGGCCCATTACGGACGATATGCTGAAGAACCTGCAGCAAAAGTTCGGCAAATAACGCGGTCGCTTTCCTTACGCATGCTTGACAAACGGCCATTGATTAATGGGGGTAAACCCGTATTTTTGCATATTCAATTTTACGTATCACGATGTCACAAGAAACTGAACATATAAAATGCCTGATCATCGGTTCCGGTCCGGCTGGATATACCGCAGCTATCTACGCTGCCCGTGCTGATTTGAAACCGGTGATATATACCGGCATTGTGCCCGGTGGTCAGCTCACGCAGACTACTGATGTAGAAAATTTTCCCGGGTATACCGACGGGGTGCTTGGCCCCCAAATGATGGAGGACTTCCGTAAGCAGGCCGAACGGTTCGGTACGGACGTGCGCTTCGGCTACGTCACCGAAGTGGATTTCTCGGGCGATGTGCATAAGGTCGTGGTGGATGGCGAAAAGACCATCACCGCCGAGACGGTCATCATCGCCACAGGGGCAACAGCGAAATGGCTCGGTCTTGAAAGCGAACAGAAATACAACGGGTTTGGCGTATCGGCCTGCGCGGTGTGCGATGGTTTCTTCTTCAAGGGGCAGGATGTGGCCATCGTGGGAGCAGGGGATACCGCTGCTGAGGAAGCAACATACTTGGCGAAACTGGCCAGCAAAGTACATATGCTGGTACGCAGGGATGAATTCCGCGCGTCGAAAGCGATGCAGCATCGGGTGTTGAATACACCGAATATCGAAATACACTACCATTCGGAAGCCAAGGAAATTTTAGGCGATGGGCAGAATGTAACGGGTATACAGGTCGTTAACAACCAGACACTGGAAGAGAAAGCCATCCCCGTGACGGGCTTTTTCGTAGCCATTGGCCATAAACCGAATACCGAATTGTTTCAAGGGAAATTGGACATGGACACGAACGGCTACCTGATTACCCAGCCTGACAGCACACGCACGAATATTGAAGGTGTTTTTGCTTGTGGCGATGTGCAGGATCACGTATACCGCCAAGCGGTTACGGCTGCTGGAACAGGTTGCATGGCTGCCCTCGAGGCTGAACGATACTTGGCCGCCAAGGAGTTTTCGGTAGCCTAAGCACATTAAACACGTATGGGGTCGTTAATTATACACGCGTGTGCCACGGATAAGCCACTGTGACCAGTTTTTGTCATACACATGCACTTCGGTGGTCTGTACATCGTCTGCATTGTATACCGGATTACGGTGGTTTACCCACTCATAAATGCCACCATAGAGATTGAATACATGGAGATAGCCTGCTTTCTGTAGCTTTTCGCCAATGCGCTCACTACGGTTGCCGATAGCGCAGTAGACCACTATAGTGTCGGTTTTCGGGATGTCATAAACCTCACGCATATCAAACCAAATGTACCCCACGTGCCTTGCGTGCCGGATATGGCTCGTGTTAAACTCATCCTGCTCGCGGGTATCGAGCACCACAGCGCCCTGTTTCATCATCGGCTTCAGTTCATCTACGGAGATGGTTTTCACACTGTGCCGATAGATGCTGTTCAGCCGCGCACTAAACTCGGGATTCGTGGTGGAGTCTTGCAGGGAACCACCGCCGCAAGTGAGGCACAAAACGGTTAAAGCCGACCACATTAACCTACCGGATTAAATTCGTGGATGCGTACTCCCATGTCAATTACGATGGCATCGGGTAATGCCGCCGCTACGATACTTGCGCCAATGGCCGAGCGGTATCCCCCTGCGCAATGTACCACAAGGGGTTTATCGGTGGGGAGTTGTGCAGCCTGTGCCCGTAGTTCGGGGAGCGGTATGGAGATGGAATTGTCAAAAACAGGGTTGGATGCTACTTCCTCACGGTTGCGGATATCGACAATGGTATATGCACTTTGGTTCTTTGCGAAGTGCGCTGCGTCGAATGGTGCTGCTTTCACATTGCCATCTGTTACGATGGCCGTAGCGGCTACCAGCTGTTCATAACCTATCTTCGCTGCTTTCTCCACGAGCCCTTGTAGCTGGTGGTCGTCTCCGGCCACGAGATAAAATGCTTCATCCGGCTGTACAATACTACCCAACCAGGTTTCGAACCGCAGTCCGTCGGGAATATTGAAAGCACCGGGTAAGTGTCCGGATTGGAAGCTCATTTGCGGGCGCCCGTCAACGACCAGTACGCCGGTATCGAGTGCAGATAAGGAAGTGAGGGTAGGAATCGCCTCGATACTGGTTCGGAATGCAGGCGCACCTTTTTTATTAAGCATCACGTCGTATTCGAAATAGCTGGGTATAAAGGGCTGCTGTTCCCCAATCAGCGCCACAAAGGCGTCTTCGTCCATGGGTTGCAACGCATAATTGGTGCTGATTTCGTCTCCGATGGTGCTGTGCCGGGCGTCACCCATGTTCTTTCCACATAATGAACCCGGGCCATGGGCGGGGTAGACCACCACATCGGCCGGAAGCCGCATTAATTTCTCGCGCGTGGAGCGATATAACTGCCTGGCGAGCTCCGCAGCTTTTTCGGTAACATTGCCCACCCGCTCCCGCAAATCCGGCCGACCCACGTCGCCAACGAAAAGTGTGTCGCCCGTGAATACCGCATGGGGTTTGTTTTGGGAATCCAAAAGTAAGATGCAGATGCCGTCGGGCGAATGTCCCGGGGTGTTGATGGCTTCCAGCCATGCATCGCCCAATGCCACGCGGTCTCCGTCGTCAAAGGGTTGATGTGGGTATTCCGCATCGACCAACGCACTGGTATATATGGTGGCCCCGGTCATCTGGCGCAACTCCAGATGCGAGCTTACAAAGTCGGCGTGGGGATGCGTTTCAATCACAGTCGTAATCTTGGCGCCATGATGTTTGGCAAACTCGAGGTATTCCTGGGGGTTCCGCCCGGGGTCGATCAACGCGATTTGTCCGTTATTTCGTATCGCATACGATGCGTGAGCTAACCCCTCATCATAAAACTGGTGTACATCCATTTGGGTGATTATTGTGTGTGCAAAGATAGGGAAAATGTTTTTGCGTAGAATTAATTTGTATTTTGGAGCCGTGTTGTTAAGCAAATGGATAACGGTATGGATAGGTTGTTTCTTAATGGCTGGATGCGTATTCGGCCAAGAAACT
The DNA here is from genome assembly GCF_035818675.1 of Parapedobacter flavus. Taxonomy (NCBI): domain Bacteria; kingdom Pseudomonadati; phylum Bacteroidota; class Sphingobacteriia; order Sphingobacteriales; family Sphingobacteriaceae; genus Parapedobacter; species Parapedobacter flavus. The sequence continues at coordinate 75,172 of NZ_JAYKZZ010000017.1, read as the reverse complement.
GGCAGCGTATTCGGTCAGCCGCAAGCCCAAGATAATATCGACAATCCCGAGATCAACGAGGCATCGGGTCTGGTAGCATCGGTAGCGCATAAGGGGTGTTTCTGGACCCATAACGACAGTGGCGACGGAGCGCGGATTTTCCTGATCGATGATTCGGCACGGCATAACGCCACTTATTACCTGCAAGGGGTCTCGGCGCGCGATTGGGAGGATATTGCGATGATGGAACGGGGCGGCCAGCACTATTTGCTCATTGGCGATATCGGCGATAACCACGGTAAGCACCCGTATGTGCACCTACACGTACTCAAAGAACCCGCAATCCCGATCAGCAGGCCCACAGTAGATACGCTGCCGAAGGAACAAATCCGTTCGTTCGTGATGCGTTATGAAGATGGACCCCGAGACGCGGAATCGCTATTCTTCGATCCACTTGACAAACGGTTGTGCGTGGTAAGTAAACGGGAACTGGAAGTGGGGATATATACCGCCGCGCTGCCCGAATCCGTTACGGATACGCTGATCCTGCAAAAGGTCGGCGTATTGCCCCACGTTTTTATCACGTCGGCAACCATCAGTTCCGATGGTACGGAAGTGCTCCTTAAGAGTTTGTTGCAGGTGTTTTACTGGAAACGAAAACCCGGCGAGTCCATTGCCGAAATGTTCAGTCGCCCGGCAATCCAGCAACCCTATCAGCCCGAACCGCAGGGTGAGGCGATTGCTTTTGCACCTGATGGCAGGGGGTATTATACGTTGGGGGAGGCCGTACTCGGTATGCAATCTGTTTTATACTTCTACGAGCGTTTTTGACTCCGACCGATCTACTCGACAAGCCACAATGCTGTTACATTGCAGGAAAGATAAGCATGAGGGGCACCTTTTATGATGTTTGATTAACAGGAGGTTAGGGTTATCTATGAAAATAATCTGACATTTTAGGGTGAATTATTTGACGATGTCAACTTAATTTCCATATTTTTATTGCACAAAACCAACTAATTATAAACTTAAAAAAAAGTCCCGATTCTTGGTCAATCGGGACTTTTTATTTACGAATTATTTTGATTCAGGTCTTGTTGCTGGCGGAGTGCGTCAACGTTGTTTTTATCAGCGTAAGCATCCGTCTTACCCGAAAAGCCTTCCAGTAGTTCCGTGATGGCATCCATGTTTTCCGCCGTACGCTGGTAGATATCAGGAAGGATTTTTTCGAGGCGGCCGTCGCCCAACTCTATATTGTCAACTTCCACCTTGCCGATTTTTTCCAATACAGCTTGCTGGCTCCGTTTCAGGTCGTCCAATTCGCGGACGATCTTCTCCATCAATTCAAATTTCTTTAATTTATCCATAACATCAGCTTTTACTAGTTGAGAACAAGGAAAAACAAAAAAGGTTTGATAAGAAAAGCGCGGGTGGGGCCCTTCCCGCGGATTTACATTGCAAATACGGGGGATATTCGCGAAGTTTGCTGTTCAGTCCAAGTGCGCTTGCAATGAAGAAAATTTTATTTTGGCTCGTCCCCATTGCCCTGTTTTCATGTGAAAAGACGGTATATTCTCCCGATCCGGTAGATGATAACTATTCCCTACAAGCGATAACGTACGAGGTGGGGGATAAGGGTAAAATGGAGACATTTGTGCGCCCGTTGCATTCATTCACGTATTTTAACAATACGAGCGTGGTGCAGCAGGTAAGCGTAGATCCCTTGGCGGATGTGAAGGAATCTTCCCTTTTTATGAGCGATGATGAAAGAGCGTTTACACAGCTTGATGGCCCGGTGCCTAATGTGGCCGTGCCGCTAACGTTAGACGATGGCGTCGTCACCTTGGGGGAGACCAAGTGGCCGTATCGCAGCGAGGTTGTCGAGATAGCCCCATCGCTTAATTTCCGCGATACGATCGAAGTGCCACCCGAAACCCGCCTTACCCTGACGATGAATGTCTATTTCAATAAGCTCGACCTCGCTTACACCGCTACGTTTAAAGGCGAGCCTACGGGAACCGTCATTGACGTGAAAGGTCAATGGAAAGGTGTAACTGTTGCAAAAGTCGAGAAGCAGATCGAATTTCATTAGGGAGCTGCCATTGCCGCGATACGCTGCTTCCGTCCGGTAAAATATTCAGTTATTTCGTCGACAGAAAAGGTGTTTAGGCAGTGTTGCGGTGCTACACCTCCTTTTCGGGCCACGTGCACGCCGTATTGCATGTCGTGGAAGCCGCTGTTGCGGTGAGCATCGGGGTTGATGGACAACAAAACACCTTTTTCGATGGCATAACGGTGCCAGCGCCAATCGAGGTCCAACCGGAGCGGATTGGCATTGATTTCGATGACTACCCCGTGAGCGGCACAGGCATCAATAATCCGTTCGTAATCTAGCGGGTATCCCGACCGGCTCAGCAACAAACGCCCCGTTGGGTGGCCCAGCATCGTTGTGTACGGATTTTCAATAGCTCTGATTAAACGGTCCGTCGCCCGTTCCTGGTCCATTTTTAAGTTGGAGTGCACGGAGGCGACAACGAAGTCGAACCCCGCGAGGATTTCATCGGGGTAATCCAACGATCCATCGCCCAAGATATCTGACTCGATGCCTTTGAAGATGCGAAACGGGGCCAGGTTGGTGTTCAAGATGTCTATTTCGGCCCATTGCGTCTGAACCCGTTGGATGTCCAGCCCCTTGGCATACACGGCTGCTCTGGAGTGGTCGCATATGCCCAGGTACTCGAGGCGTAGTTCGTCGCGGCAATACCGGGCCATCTCTTCGAGGGTGTTTACGCCGTCGCTGTACGTGCTGTGGTTATGTAGCGTGCCGCGCAGGTCGGCGTAGCTGACCAAGGTAGGTAATGCGCCGCTCTTTGCCAAAGTTACCTCGTTGTTGCCTTCACGCAGTTCCGGTGGGATATACGAAAGCCCTAGGGTGGCGTAGATTGCTTCTTCCGAATCTAAATCTGGCAATTGCGGTTTGGGCAGTAACGCTTCCAATTCTCGCAAATGTTCATTAGAACCGGTAGTGGTTAAAAGCTGGTGGTAAAAAGATTGGGGTGTGGTTAGAAAAAAGCGGAAAATAAGGCCAGTCTCGTTTTTGGCTGATAGGAGGGAAGGAGTACGCTCGGTTTCGATCAGGGGCGTATCGATTTTTCCGATAGCCATCACGAGGTCGTCAACCGAAGCCTCCGTTACGAAATCTACCGACTGCAATACCTCACATTTCCTTCGGAATTCACCCGTAAAAGCGATTTTACAGCTGGTCGGAAGCAATTCCCGCAATGACACTATTGTCGATTCGGCCGTTTTTTCCGCGTTAGCATATAAAAACCAACCTTTATTGGCGATGGAAAATTCGATCGCTTGCTTAATTTCAAGCTGTGTTTTCAATCCGAAACCCTTGGCTTCGATCAAGCGATTTTCGTTGCACGCGTAATAGAGCTCACCGATCGACTCGATACCTAAAGTAGACCAGATGATTTTTACTTTTTTTGGACCCAGGCCTTTGATGGTGAGCATCTCCAAGATGCCCTCGGGTGTAGCGGCCAGAAGCGCATCCAATTCGGGGAATGAGCCCGTCGCCAACAAGGCGTCTATCTTTTCGGCGGTACGTTGGCCAATGCCGGGTACTTCGCTCAGTTCACTGATCGTTTGGGCGGTAATGGCGAATGGCAGCTTGTCCAATTTGAAAGCTGCAGCTGCCATGGCTTTGGTACGGAATGGGTTGTCGCCATGCAGTTCCATCAACTGGGCGTATTGCCTGAAGGTTTTTGCGATTTTCTTGTTATCCATTGCCGAAAAATACGGATTTTCCGGCAGGTGTCAAAGCGAATCCTGTACCTCTTCCACGCGCTTCGGTCGCCGGTAGCGGTGGATGATGAGTCGTATCCCCGCGTTAAACGTCAGGTAGCTGATTGTCCAGTTAATGAAGGTAACCACGCGGTTCCGGAAGCCGACCAACGACATCAGGTGTACAAACATCCATACCCACCATGCGAAAAAGCCTTGGAACCGGATTTTACCGATGTCGACCACGGCTTTATTCCGCCCGACGGTGGCCATCGATCCCTTGTCGAAATAAGCGAAGCGCTCGGTCGGTTGGTTGTTTATCATTCGGATGAGGTTTTTTGCCAGTAGCCGACCCTGTTGCTGGGCAACGGGGGCCACACCGGGATGGCCGCGGGGCAATTCATCGGTAATCATGGCGGCCACGTCGCCAATAGCGAAGATATCGTTGGTGCCAACGACCTGGCATTGCTCATCGATGCGTATCCGGTTTCCACGTACGATCGTTTCTTTGTCGATCCCCTCTGGGAATTGGCCCGCCACACCGGCCGACCACAATACCGTTTTAGTTTGGATGCGGTTACCGTCGGCAAAGGTGATCTCATTCCCGTCGTATCCGGTCACTTGGGTGCCAAGCAGAATTTTTACGCCCAACTCTTGCAAGTACAGCTCCGCTTTTTCCGAAGCCTGCGGCGATAGGTTAGCCAATATTTTCGGTAGGCCTTCCACCAAATAGACGTTCATATCCTCTTTCCTGAGCTCGGGATAGTCTTTTGCAAGGATGTGATTGCGGATTTCAGCAATTGACCCCGAGAGCTCTACCCCCGTAGGTCCGCCACCCACCACGACGAAATTGAGGTACGGTGCGCAATCTTGGGGTGTGCTGCCCTGTAGTGACGCTTCGATGTTTTGCAGGATGAAACTGCGGATGCTCACCGCTTCTTTAACGTTTTTCATCGGCATGGCATAGTACTCAATGTCCTTGTTGCCAAAGAAGTTGGTCGTTGCTCCGGTAGCGATGACGAGATAATCGTATGCTATCGGACCGATGTCGGTGTCGAGCTGCTTGTTATCGGCATCGATGCGGTGCACCTCGGCCATGCGAAAGGTCAGGTTGTCTTGTTTACGAAACATCTTCCGGAGCGGAAAGGCGATAGAAGGTGCGTCGAGTGTGCCGGTTGCCACCTGGTACAGGAGGGGCTGGAAGGTATGGTGGTTGTTGCGGTCGAGCAACATCACTTCCACTTCCTTATTTTTTAATCCTTTGGCCACCTCTATTCCTCCAAATCCACCACCGATTATCACTACCCTTGGAAACTTACGGCCGCTGTGTTGTGTAGTCATCTTATTGCTGTTTCACTTGTGTCGCCCATACGTCGTTGAACGAATGACGGCGTCAATTGTTTTCATCTATTTGTTTTTCAATTGCTGATGAGAGCTCGATGTAATTTACATCTCGGTTGCAAAAATACGTATTTTCAGTCCATCTAACGCAGGGTTTAACCGGATTTGGCAAGCGAGCCTACTTTGGTCATCGGCATCGGGAAGGGTGTCGAGCATATCCAGCTCGGCGTCGGAGCGTGGGTCGAGCGCATCCATGCCTTCCACCACCTGGATGTGGCAGGTCGCACAGAGTGCCATGCCGCCGCAAGTGGCCAGAATGTCGTAATCGGATGCTTTCAGTACCTCCATCAAGCTCAAGTTGATGCCGTCTGGAATTTCCAACTCCCGGGCTTCGCCCAGTTGGTTTTCTATGGTGATATGGATGTTGTCTGCCATGGTAACGTCTATTAAAATGCGTTCACACCGTTAACAGTGGTATATTTAAAACTGAGTTTTTCTTCGGGATACACATGCCGGAATGCACTCTGCGCCATCAATGCAGCCTCATGGAAGCCGCAGAGGATGAGTTTCAGTTTTCCGGGGTACGTGTTGATGTCGCCGATGGCATAGATACGTTCTACACCGGTGGAATAATCCGAGGTATCCACGGCAATGGCCGATTTGTCGATGGTTAGGCCCCAATCGGCTATCGGTCCTAGTTTGGGACTCAACCCAAACAACGGGATGAGTGCATCTGCTTCCAGCAACGTTTCTGTTTTGTCTTTGCTGCGGATGCCTACGTGGCTCAGCGTACCGTTTCCTCGGACGCCGCTGAGGTTGCTCTGCAACAAGAGATTAATTTTCCCACGTTCAGCTAGCGAAAACACCTTTTCGGCCGAATCGGGTGCTCCTCGGAAGCTTTCGCTGCGGTGCACCAATGTAACCGCCGAAGCCACATCGCTGAGGAAAATGGTCCAGTCCAATGCCGAATCACCGCCTCCAGCCACCACCACCCGCTTGTCGCGGTATGTTTCCGGATTCTTTACCATATACGATACCCCCCGGCCTTCGAAATCGGCGAGTCCGGGTATTTCGGGCTTGCGGGGCTCGAACGAACCGAGTCCGCCCGCGATGACCACCACCTGAGCATGGATCACCGTTCCTTCATTGCTGATGATATGGTACGAGCCGTCGTCCTGCTTGGCCAGTGTCTCCACCCGCTCGCCTAGTGTGAATGTGGGGTTGAACGGGTTGATCTGCGCCATGAGATTGTCCACCAGTTCCTGCGCGTTGATGGCCGGAAATCCGGGAATGTCGTAAATGGGCTTGTGCGGATAGATCTCAGAAAGCTGGCCGCCTACCTGTGGAAGGGCATCGATGAGGTGGCAGCGCATTTTGAGCAAGCCGGCTTCGAATACAGCAAACAAGCCCACTGGCCCCGCCCCGATGATGCAAATATCTGTTGTTATCATGTCTCAAACCTCCAAATTATCGTAAATCATATTCAATATCCGCTTCAAGTGCTCGAAATCGGTGTCGTCGAGATTCTTCCAAGCCTGCATCCGTATTTCACCGACATGGTTGGCAAGCGTGTTGATCTTTTGCTCCCCTGCGGGCGTAAGGTGCACCACGAAACTCCGCCTATCCGATGGGTTCGCCCTACGCTCCACCAAGTTTTTCTGAACCAGTAAATCGACGATACGGGTCAGCGTGGGTTGGTCCTTTCCACAGTACTCGGCCAACTCCTTCTGTGATAAATCGGCATGCTGATTCAAGTTCTTTAATATCGACCACTGGTCTACCGTAATGCCAAACTCGCGGCAGTTGAACTGGTATTGTGCGTATTGTTTGACCCGGCGCGCGGTGCGTTCCAACAGGAATGAATAGGCGTTGTAGTGTTCTGTTTGCATAACAATAATTAGTATGACAAATATATGGGTAATCGCTGAGATTTACAAGTAGCGATTATTCAAAAAGCCGTTATTCTTCCGAAAGACGCCCCGCTTTTTCCTCTGTATACTGGATATAGGCAGCTGCGGTGATATCGCCATTCACGTTGAGTGTGGTACGCGACATATCCAAGATGCGGTCAACGCCGTAGATAAGCGCTATGGCCTCACCGGGTACACCGATGGAGATGAGGATGGTGACGATAACGGGCAGCGAACCACCCGGCACACCCGCCGTACCTACGCCGGCCAGGATACATAGCAGCACCACGGTAATCTGCGATCCGATACTCAGGTCTACGTTGAACACCTGGGCAAGGAACAATACGGTGATGCCCTCAAAGAGGGCCGTACCGTTCTGGTTGCCCGTACTGCCGATGGTCAGTACAAAATGGGCGATGGGTTTTGGGATTTTCAATTTTTCGATACTCACGCGTATAGCAGTGGGTAGGGTGGCGTTGCTGGAGCTCGTTGAAAAGGCGGTGAGCGTTACCTCGCCCATGTCTTTCATGAACTGTACCGGATTGCGTTTGGCAAAGTATTTCAGGATGATCGAATACACCACAAACTGGTGTATCGCCAGTGCGCCGAGCACCACGAGTACATACCATAATAAGGCGATCAGGAAATCGGCACCGACATTCAACACCATATTAAATAGCAATGCAGCCACGCCATACGGCGCTAACGCCATGGCGTAGCCAATTACTTTGATAACGACCTCGTAGAGACCCTCCAGAAAGCTCTTCAGTGTAGCCGTTTTCTCCGGGCCCACCGATGCCATGGCCACGCCGAAAATCAATGCAAAGAACATGACGGAAAGCAGGCCTCCGCCGGTATGACTTGAGTTGAATGCATTTGCCATTTCTTCAAATGGATTGCGCGGGATGATCTGTGCGATCACATCACCGGCCGTACGTTCGTCGGCTTTATTCGCTGCGGCCTGGGCATTTGCCTTTGCCGCTTCGGCGCCGAACTCACTGACGAGGTACTCCCGGGTTTCGGGAGCGATGGATTCTCCGGGTTTGAATACATTCACCATGGTAATACCGATCAATACGGCGATAAAGCTCACGATGATGGTGTATATAAAGAGTTTGCCACCCATGCGGCCGAGTTTTTTCACGTCGCCAATTTCGGCGATACCCAGAATCAATGCCGACAAGATCAACGGGATAACCATCATGAAAATGAGATTCATGAAAATCTTTCCCACGGGCGCTACCCATTTTACAATGGTGTCGAGCGTTTCTTGCGGTAATCCGAGGTTTTTGATGATCAATCCGGCTACGATGCCGAATACCATGCCAATGAAAATCTTCGTGTGTAGCTTCATACTGGTTAAAATATCGATTTTAGGTAAAAAATCATCGATTCATGTTTGTAAACAGTGCGGCAAAGTTAGAATTATAATCGGGAAAGGCCTTTTTTTTGAAAAAAATTATTGAAATGGCCGGTATGTTGGCTGATGTTTCGTATGTTTAAAAAATCGTACCTTTTTATTAAGAACCAACTGAATAATGTCTTCTTCAGATTTTGTTCATTTCGTAAATCCGGGGGAAGGCCTCCGTACCCATAGGTTTGATGGGTATCTGTCGTTTCTGACGGACCCGCAATACCATGCCCGGGATGCGGCCATCACCCACCGGTATTTTGCGCATGATAGCGGCTACATATTCGAATGGAAAGACGAAATACAACGAGAAACATCCCGTATCGAACTGAAACCGGACGCGCCCTGCCTCTGGGTGGTCATTGCGCTGATTGGCGATTGCACGGTGCATGTAGACGGGGTGTCTACGGTAGCATCGGGGAATAGCACTTGTTTTGTAAGTACCGGCCGGGAGCTGACCTTATCATTGAGTCCGGGTAAGAACTGGCTGTTCGTAATAGGGTTTCCGCAGCCGTGTTTTGATGCGTTGGGGGCGGAGTTTCCATCTTTGGGATGGCTTAAACCATGGCTAGAAGGCGATACTCAGCATGGGATAGGAGAGGAGCGCCCTATTTCGAGCCGGCTCCGGAGCATATTGGAGTCGTTGCGGCGATTGGTTTTCCGCCCCTATAGTACCCCGATCCAGCTGGCGGGCTGGAGCCTGCGGCTGCTGAGCTACTTTTTTGGCGACGCCCCGGGCAACCATACGGATACCGTTGAGAAAGACGATATCAGCCATTACCATCAGGCAACGAAGTTTATTCGGGAACACTACCTGGACGATATCAGTCTGGATAAAGTAGCGGAAGCGTTGCATATCAGTGTACGTAACCTGACGCGCAGTTTCGAAAACCGGGCGTATACCGTTAACGGGTATATTTTGCATCTGCGACTAACCAAAGCCCGGGAGGTACTGGCTTTTTCGGAAAGGCCCATCCGGGATATTGCCTATACGCTCCGCTTCTCATGCCCGAAGCATTTCAGTAAAATGTTCAAGCAAAAATTCAGGAAGCCACCAATGGCCTACCGGAACGAAATGAAAAAGGAAAAATTGGGCTTGGGTAATGTTGCGTTTCGGAACAGATGAGTTCCTTCTGATCACCGATCTGCTTTGCCTCAACGTGGAGAAGTCCTACGTGCCAACCGACAGGCTTAGCGTCGAAATGTCTAAAGTTTAGCGAAAAGCGGATCGATTTCGGTTTGGAGCAGGTGGGTTTCGGCTTACAGCCAAGGTACGTCGCGCAAGAACAGATCGGCCCCGTCACAAAGCAGGTAAGTTCCCGTCCGCAACCGATGTGCAATGCCTTAAAGCCCCTACATTTTGGTCGGCAATAGCTTGCTTACTATTCAAAGCAGATACGTTACGGCATGAAGCAGCTAAGCTTTACCCCAAAATAGATGTGTTTTGCTCCAAAACATATATGTTTTTGTAAAAAAGGCCTTAAAAACGTTGTTTTGAATATCCTTAAGCCGTTTTTTGTTTTTTGACTTCACCTAAAGGTGTCAAATCTGGCCATGAAAAAGTAGGGTCGTGTTTGGCATGTTGGCCAGATTCTCCACCTCCGCGCCCCAGGCTACCCGTAATTTTGCACTGTATTAATTCATTAATTGTTTTATTTAAATTTTTATGATTATGGCAAAGCCAATTTTATCATCAAAAACCGGCACGGGGGCTAAATTGCTCCAATATGCCGAAACCGTACTGGCGAAGACAACGGAAAATGCCGGTATCTTTGTAGAACCGCGACCATCGATGGATGACCTGTCGGCCGCGATTGAACAGTTCAGGACGAGTATGACCGAAGCGTCCTTCCGCGACATGCGGCAGGTGGTGCTCAAAAACCAGCACGCTACGGCGCTGAAGGAAATCTTGTACAACCTTTCGCTGTATGTGGAAACGATAGCCCAGGGCGACCCGGCCATCGTGTTGGCAGCGGGTTTTATTCCGTCTAAAGACATGCGTGAGCCGGTGGGACTTTCGCCCAAGCCGTACGACGTAAGGGCGCAAGTGCGCGATGCAGGCACCCGAAGTGTACACGTTCGCGTAGATACCTGGAAGCACGCCCGCTATTACCAGTTCGAGTTCCGAAAGGTTGGATCGGCTGAAGCATGGACACGTATCTTAAGTACCAAATCAAAGGTGCACATTACCGATCTGGAGTACCTGAACGAGTATGAGTTCCGTGTTTCTTACCTAGGGTCCAACCCCGCGTTGAACTACAGCGAGATCGTTCGTTGTGCAGTGACCTAGTCCACCCCGATACGGTTTTGAACGGGTTTTTTTGTAAGTTTATCCGCTAAATAATAGATAGCCATGGAGACAAAGACGGTCCTAATAACACATCCATTGAGAGACATCGTTTATCAACTGAAAGAGCCTAGCTTCCCATCGCCGATTGAAGTGCGCGCGCTGGAGGCGTATCGCCGGGCACACGACGAGGCCTGGCGTATGAAGCTTCGGTTTGAAAAGGAAAAAGGGGAAGTCCTTTTGGCCTGTATCGACCTAGAGAAATTCAACGCCCAACTGGAGGAGTTCGAAGATATACGGGATCACTACCTGCGCCAGGCTGATTTCTCCGACGCTGTTGCGGCAGCGAACATGGACATCCGGTTACAGGTCGAAATGCGCGATTTTTACAACCAAGTAGGGCAGCTGCAAAAGACGCTGGTGAAGTTTTACGATCGCATCGATCCGTTGAAGCAAGCCTATACCGATATCATGGACTCGTATTTCAGGGGGGAGAAACCATTGGATCCGGTACAGTTCAAGGTGCTTGATGATGTGTTTCGGTTCCATGACGATATGCAGGTGACAATCACCTCTTTGGATAAGGACCTGCAAGGGTTCCTTCAGGTGCTGACGGATATCTATGCTTTTTTAGAGGACGAATACATCCCTCACTACAGCGTGCTCGATAGCGCCTATGGCGTGGCTTTGCACCGGTCTGTAGACCTGGTAAAATCCGTGCAGGTATTCAATAACGTCTGGGAATAGGCTGGGGAATCAAATCTGTTTCAAAAAAGGTCGCTGGATGTTTCTTTCCAGCGACCTTTTTTGTGTGCGCGGCATGGGCGATAACAGTAAAGCTCGAAGTTTCTGTGGCAGCTTACACCGTTGCATATTTTTATTAGATTTGTAACACGGATTAAGCCGATTCATCATACTGCCGAGATACTAAACGTTAAGCCAACAGCACGATTAAGAGATAAAAAATGACGAGCACTGCACAACGAATTGCACTACAAAATCAAATATGGAAAATAGCCAACCATGTGCGTGGCTCGGTAGATGGATGGGATTTTAAACAGTTTGTTCTCGGTACACTTTTCTATCGTTTTATCAGTGAGCACTTCACCAGTTACATCGAGGGCGGTGATGAGCGCGTAAACTACGCAAACTTATCGGATGATATCATTACGCCCGAAATAATAGCCGATGCCATTAAAACGAAAGGCTATTTTATCTATCCTCGTGAGCTATTTGTCAATGTTGCCAAAACAGCCAATACCAATCCCAATCTGAATACAGACTTAAAAGCCATTTTTGACGCTATTGAAAGTTCAGCCAACGGTTATCCATCCGAGCAGGACATCAAAGGATTGTTTGCTGATTTTGACACGACAAGTACACGATTGGGCAATTCCGTGCCTGACAAGAACCGCCGATTGGCTGCCGTGCTAAAAGGCGTAGAAGAACTGAATTTTGGGAATTTTGAAGACAATCAAATTGACCTTTTTGGTGATGCTTATGAATTCCTCATCTCTAATTATGCTGCCAATGCCGGGAAATCCGGAGGTGAATTTTTTACGCCGCAGCACGTCTCCAGGCTCATTGCACAATTGGCGATGCATCAGCAGGCGTCGGTCAATAAAATATATGACCCCGCAGCAGGTTCAGGCTCTTTGCTTTTGCAAGCCAAAAAACACTTCGACAACCATATCATCGAAGAGGGTTTCTATGGTCAGGAAATCAATCACACCACGTATAACCTCGCCCGTATGAACATGTTTTTACATAACATCAACTATGACAAGTTTAATATTGCGCTTGGCAATACGCTTATAGACCCTCACTTTGGTGATGAAAAACCTTTTGATGCCATTGTATCAAACCCACCGTACTCGGTAAATTGGATAGGTTCCGATGACCCCACGTTGATTAATGATGACCGTTTTGCGCCGGCCGGAGTACTGGCTCCCAAATCCAAAGCCGATTTTGCCTTTGTGCTGCATGCATTAAGTTACCTTTCCAGCAAAGGAAGGGCGGCGATTGTATGCTTTCCGGGTATATTTTACCGTGGCGGTGCTGAGCAAAAAATCAGAAGGTATTTGGTGGACAACAACTTTGTGGAAACCGTTATCTCTTTAGCTCCCAACCTGTTTTACGGTACGTCTATTGCCGTAAACATTCTGGTGCTTTCCAAGCACAAAACCGAAAATAAAACACAGTTTATCGATGCAAGCGGTGAAGGTTTCTTTAAAAAAGCAACCAACAACAACGTGCTTCTTGATGAGCATATCGAAGAGATCATGGTCATGTTCGATAGCAAAGAAGAAGTAACACACGTAGCAACCACCATAGACAACAGCAAAATAGCCGAAAATGACTACAACCTTTCTGTAAGTTCGTATGTGGAAGCAAAGGATAACCGTGAGCAAATAGACATTGTAGCCTTGAACAGTGAAATAGCCCAAACAGTGGAGAAGATAACGCGATTGCGTGCGGATATTGATGCAATAGTGAAAGAGATTGAAGGGTAAAGCGAATGAATGATTCAGTTATTCGAAAATTTCGAATAACTGATAATGGAATAAATACATGAAGAAAGAAACCAAAGACGTAATTATATATAAAAGTGCTGACGGACTTTCGCAACTTGCTATTCATTTAGACAATGAAACGGTTTGGTTAACGCAAAAGCAATTGGTTGAACTTTATCAAACCGCAAAATCAACAGTTAGTGAGCATATTAAAAACATTTATAACGATGAGGAATTGATTCCGGAAGCAACTGTTCGGAAAACCCGAACAGTTCAAAAAGAAGGCAACCGAGAGGTATCTCGCGAGCTGGATTATTACAATCTGGACATGATTATTGCCTTGGGATACCGAATTAATTCCAAAATAGCTACCCACTTTCGCCAATGGGCGACCCAACGCCTCAAAGAGTATATTGTTAAGGGCTTCACCATGGACGACGAACGCCTGAAAAACCTTGGTGGCGGTAATTATTGGAAAGAGCTGTTGGACCGCATTCGCGATATACGTTCCAGCGAAAAGGTCATGTATCGGCAAGTGTTGGACTTGTACGCTACGGCTATCGACTACGACCCCAAGAGCGAAGTGAGTGCAATGTTCTTCAAAATTGTGCAGAACAAATTGCATTATGCCGCCCATGGCAATACGGCAAGCGAAGTAATCTATATGCGTGTGGACAGCAATAAACCCTTTGCGGGCTTAACCAACTTTAAAGGCGACCAGCCTACACAAGCTGAAGCGATGATTGCTAAAAACTTCTTGCAGGAAAAAGAACTGAAAGTCCTTAATAACTTGGTTGCTGCCTACTTTGATTTGGCAGAATTAAACGCTATTGAAGAACGGGAAATGCGCATGGAAGACTATGTGCGGGAATTAGACCGCATTTTGACCTCTGCGGGGCGCAAAACCTTGGATAACGCAGGTACAGTTTCCCATACTCAAGCCACCGAAAAAGCAAGGCTGGAATACAAAAAATACAAAGCCAAAACACTCAGCTCGGTAGAACAGGAATATCTCAAAACCATCACTGATTTGGAGAAAAAAGCAAAAAAGGGCGCAAAAAAATGAACAATATAAATAAACTATTAGCGGGCGTTGAGGTGGAATGGAAACCACTCGGGGAGGTGGCGGATTATGAGCAGCCAACCAAATACCTTGTAAAGTCAAAAAATTATAACGATGAGTTTAAAACTCCTGTTTTGACGGCAGGAAAGACATTCATTTTGGGATATACAGATGAAACAAAAGGGGTTTATAAGGCTTCAGAAACACCTGTTATCATATTTGATGATTTTACAACAGCCAATAAATGGGTTGATTTACCCACCTGAAAGAACTTCAGTCGATAGATATGAACGATGCGGAAGCGGTAGCATCCTTTAAAGAAACGCATTTTGTTACCGATGAAGACATTGCCGCTATGCATGCGATTGAAATGCCTGCTGATCGTGTAATCCAGGATTATCGCTCTACGTATAATGATATTCGCGACTGGTTACGACGGGAGAAAGGGGGGAAGGAAGCAGCGGAATCAACGATTGATTGGGATGATGTAGTTTTTGAAGTGGACTTGCTTAAATCGCAAGAAATAAACCTGGACTATATACTGGAACTCGTTTTCGAGCACCATAAAAAGACCAAAAACAAAAGTGACTTAGTTGAAGAAATTCGCAGGGTGATACGTGCCAGTATAGGCAACAGGGCAAAAGAAAGTTTGGTGGTGGACTTTATCAACGAAACCGATCTGGATACCATTCAGGATAAGGCAGGCATCATCGATTCGTTTTTCACTTATGCACAAGGCAAACAGAAAGCAGAGGTATCGGAATTAATCACAGATGAGGACTTAAATGAAGAGGCTGCCAAACGCTATATTACCGCTTCTTTAAAACGGGAGTATGCTTCTGAAAGCGGAACGGAGTTGAATGCGCTGCTGCCAAAAATGAGTCCATTGAACCCTCAATATTTAACCAAAAAGCAGAACGTATTCCAAAAAATTGTTGCCTTTGTAGAAAAGTTTAAAGGAGTTGGGGGGCAGTTATAAATAACGGAATAGAGAACAAAAAAGGTCGCTGAAATTCAGCGACCTTTTTTGTTCTCTACCTTTCGGCTCGAAAAGCTTATGCTTTCGCAGGCTTCAAGTTAGCCTTGCTGGTCTTATCGTCGGAAGCTGCCAACTCTCCCGGGTTCTTATTTCCTTCCAAATCCACTACCATCGGTGCGGCTAGGAAGATGGAAGAGTAGGTGGCGACAATAATACCGATTAGAATCGCGAATGAAAACCCGCGGATAACTTCTCCACCAAACACGAAGAGCACCGCCAATACAAATATAACGGTAAGGGAGGTGACGACGGTACGGCTGAGCGTCCGGTTAATGGCGAGGTTTACGGTGTCGCCCATCGCTTCCTTTTTATATTTCGAGATGCCTAAATATTCCCGCAAACGGTCAAACACCACCACCGTATCGTTGATGGAATAACCAACTACCGTGAGTACCGCCGCTACGAAATGCTGGTCGATGTCTAGTGAGAACGGAACGATTCCGTCCAATATGGAAAAGAGTACGAATATAATCAATGCATCGTGCGCAGTGGTAACCGCCGCTGCGACGCTGAACTGCCACCTGCGGAAGCGCATTAAGATGTAAAGGGCAATAACAATAACTGAAGCTATTCCGGCATAAAGGGCCCTTACTTTCATGTCATTTGCGATGGTCGGGCCGACTTTTTGAGAACTCACGATTTCGTGGTTGTTTCCGGCAATCTGCGATAGGCCACTGTTGAGTTTGTCCAATACCGCCTTGTCAGCTTCATCACTCACTTCTTCGATTTGGTAAGCCGTGGTAACACGTATTTGGCTGTCGCTGCCAAAAGTTTTCACCTCGGTGTTCATTCCGAACGTTTCGTTGAGGTTCTCCCGGACTTCTTCGATATCTACAGGTTGTTCGTACTGTACCGTATATGAACGCCCACCTTGGAAATCGACGCCCAAACTGAAGCCTTTGGTAAAGATGGATATCACACCTATCGCTAAGACGATACCTGAAATAAGATAGAATTTCTTGCGGTTCTGAACAAAGCCGTAGTTTGCTTTCAGCAACGTGTTTTCGCTCCAACGGTGCGAAACCGTGATGGTCCATCCCTTGGTCAACATCCACTCAAAAATGATACGCGATATGAAAATGGAGGTGAATAAAGACGTAATGATACCGATCATCAACGTGGTGGCAAAACCAAGGATAGGTCCGCTTCCGAAGAAGAAGAGGATAAGTCCGGTAAGGAACGTGGTGATTTGCGAGTCGAGGATGGATGACATCGCATGTTTGTAGCCATCCGAAACCGCCTGTCTGACGGATTTGCCCAGTCGCAGCTCTTCCCGTATTCGCTCATAGATCAAGACGTTCGCATCCACAGCGGTACCCATTGTCAGTACGATACCGGCGATGCCCGGCAGTGTCAGGACCGCATTGAGCGAGGCAAGCACACCCATAATGAAGAACACGTTGAATAAAACGGCGATGTTTGCCACCCATCCTGCCCGGTTGTAATAGGCAATCATAAATATCAGCACGACAACAAGACCGATTACGGATGAATTGATACCTGCGTCAATTGCGGCTTGCCCAAGTGAGGGGCCAACAACTGCTTCTTCAACAATCTTTGCTGTAGTAGGCAAGCGACCGGCCTTCAGCACGTTGGCCAAATCTTTGGTGTCTTCGATGGTGAAATTACCGGTAATCTGGGAAACGCCGCCGGAAATTTCACTTTGGATGGTGGGTGCAGAATAAACGACACCATCCAAGACAATGGCAATAGCTTGTTTATTGTTGGGGTCTGCAACCGCCGCCGCAGAGATTCTCCGCCACTCGCGAGCACCCTCGCTGTTCATATACATGGTTACCATCGGGCTATTCGACTGGGGATCGAAGTCGTCCTTAGCATCAGTAATCACATTGCCCGCTAATACGGGGCCGGCGTCTACGCCACTCGGCCTGATCGCATAAAGTTCCAGCTGCTCTGGCGTACGTGGACTTGGCTTGACCCCCCACAGGAGTTTAACATTGGCCGGGATGATTTGCTGCACAGCAGGATCCGCAAGGAAATCGTTCACCTTGGCGGTGTCACGCAACTGTGCATAACCCACAATGGGACCTGTTGCCAGCATCGGCTGGTTGTTGGGGCCAAGCATCGTTGCCGGTCTCAACACGTTGAATAAGGGGTTCTGCTGTGCCAGTTGGTTGTCTGCCGAGTCTGAAGCAGTAGTGTCCTGACCGGCACCGAGGGTAGCCAGTAAACCGGCGTCGGTACTGTCGGCCGCCGCACTGTCAGCGGTGTTGGTGTTTTCTTTTTTTGCAGCTTGCTGTGTTGAGGCTAACGCGCTGTTTACGTTTTCCAACATGGGGTATATGTCCATGTTATCGTAGGTTTCCCAGAATTCAAGCTTGGCCGAACCTTGCAACAGCTTGCGTACCCGCTCTTCGTCGTTTACGCCGGGCAACTCGATAAGGATCCGGTTGGTGCCCTGTTGCAGCTGGATATTGGGCGAGGTAACACCGAATTTATCAATCCGTGTACGCAACACCTTGAAGGAGCTTTCAATGGCATTATTTGATTCGCGTTGAAGGAAAGTTTCTATCTGCGCATTGGTGCTGTTCGCATTAATGTATGTTGCATTGTCTTTGGTAGCGAAGAAGCTAGCCAACGATGTATTGGGGCTTAGTTTCTCAAACTCATCGACAAACAGGCTCACATAACCACTTTGACTGCTCCGGCTCTGGGTATAGGCATTTTCCAGGGCCTTGTTGAAGTTCGCATCTTTTGGGTTGTTGGCTAGGTTGCGGACTAATTCTTGCAACGATACTTCCATCGTTACGTTCATGCCCCCCTTTAAGTCCAAGCCCAGCGCAATCTCTTGCCCCTTGGCTTCGCGGTACGTGTACTTCGCTATGCCTAAGTTATATACCACTTCCCCGGCCATGGAATCCAGATACGCTTTCTCTTTCGCCATATCGCCCTGGGCATACGCTTCGGCATCCCGTTCCACCTTGCGGGTTACGAATGTGAATGATAGGGAATAGAGGCACGCGACGGCAACCACTACTACCAAAAATTTAATCAACCCTGTACCTTGCATTTTCTTTCGTTAGCTAGTATTAATCTATTCTATTTTTAACAAAATTTAGTTAAGACGGCAAAGGTATAAAATTTTTGTCTAAAGCCTACCGAATTTTGGCGTTTAATAGAGCTTCTGTTCATCATTTTGGCAGACTATTTGCTAAAATAACAGCGGGGTTGACAAAAACCCGTTACTGTATAATGAAACACAAAAATCGATAACACGATGAAAAACGTATGCTTACCTTTATTGGCTATTTTAATCTTGATGCTAGGCGCCCAAGAATCCCAGGCGCAGGCCCGTTACCGCACGGCGCTGGGTTTGGGAATTGATCTAGGCGATGGACCGACACTTGTAGGGCCGCAAATCAAGCATTTTTTTGATGGTACCAACGCTGGAAATGCCCAGGTATTGTTTGGCGATGATGTTACCGTACTCGGGGTTGATTACTCCTATAACCAAGCCATCAGCGGAGCCAACGGATTGACCTGGTATGTCGGGGTCGGACCGCAATTGGCTTTTGTAGACCATGGCGGCTGGTGGTATTACGATGATGATTGGGATGGCAATGAAACGTTTTTCGCCCTTCGTCCCGCGGCAGGTTTGGAGTTTAAAATCCCATCGGCACCACTGGCTTTTCATTTCGACTGGAAACCTTGGTGGAACTTAAGCAATAACAGCCACTTTGAGCCGGCACGCTTTACCTTGGGTTTCAAGTTTACATTAAAATAAGAAATAACACATATAGCGAATTATGAAAAGAATAACGCTCCTGTTGGTGGTGGCGATAGTGGCAACTACACAACTATTTGCGCAAAAGAAAGTCTCTCCGGGTATTAGGGCCGGGGTTAATGTGGCGACGTTAAGTAACATCAATGCGGACTTTAAGACCGATTTATACGTTGGTGGTATCCTTAGCCTCCATCTGGGGCAACGGTATACGCTGCAGCCCGAGTTGATCTATACGAGGCAAGGGGCTAATAATGTCACTTTTGTAGATGAAGAAACCGGCACACCTACAGGGCAGGAAAACGTCACCATTCAGTACCTGTCCTTGGGGGCGATCAACAAGTTCTATTTTGTGGATGGTTTCCACGGGCTGATCGGCCCATCGCTCGATATGAAAATCGGTAAGAACTTCCCGCGTATCGATTTCGATGATGATGATTATGGTGGGGTCGACCTCGGGATTTCACTCGGACTTGGTTATACGCTTCCCATCGGCCTTACTTTTGAAGGCCGCTTCAAAACCGGTATGCTGGATGCGTTTAACAACGATTATTTCCTGGGCATGTTTGACGATCCCGATGACATCTCGCTCAACCGGGTATTCCAGCTGGGGCTGAGTTATTCGTTTTAATCGTTCACCGCGCCCCATGGGCATCGGCTGTATTCCGGATTTTTCACATTCCCGTGCGCTCACGGTCCTCCGGAATACAGCTATTTTTTTCTTGTAAAAGACATAAAAAATAAGTAATTTTGCCCGGCAAATAATAACCCCAAGAGATATTTGCCATGCAATTAGACCCCGAAAAATTCGTAGCTGAAGGCCTCACCTACGACGATGTGCTGTTAATTCCCGCTTATTCCGAAGTATTGCCGCGCGATGTGGATACTTCTACTTATCTGACCAGAAATACGCGGCTGAATATTCCATTGGTATCTGCCGCGATGGATACCGTAACGGGTGCAGATCTAGCCATTGCCATTGCGCAGGCTGGCGGATTGGGAATGTTGCACAAAAACATGAGCATTGCCGACCAAGCGGCCGAGGTACGCAAGGTGAAGCGGTCGGAAAGCGGTATGATACAGGACCCGGTGACACTTGGCGAAGGAGCGACGGTGGGGGATGCGTTCCAGATCATGAAAGACCATCGGATCGGGGGCATCCCGATCGTAGATGACCAAGGTAAATTGGTGGGTATTGTAACGAATCGCGACCTCCGATTCCAAAAGGATATGCGGCGCCAGATCACCGAGATGATGACCAAAGAGGGGTTGGTCGTGGCACCTGTTGGTACCGACTTGCTCAAAGCTGAAAACATCTTACAAAACCATAAAATCGAGAAACTGCCGGTGGTGGATGATAATCATGTTCTCGTAGGATTGATCACATTCAAGGACATCCAGAAATATCGTCATTTTCCCAATGCAGCCAAAGATCGCCACGGCAGACTGCTCGTAGGGGCGGCTGTCGGCGTCACCGGAGATACCATGGAACGCGTGACGGCATTGGTAAAGGCCGGGGTAGATGTGGTGACCATAGACACGGCACATGGCCATTCAAAAGGGGTAATCGACAAGCTGAAGGAGGTGAAGGCTGCATTTCCCGATCTGGAAGTTATTGTAGGGAACATTGCCACTGCCGAGGCGGCCATTGCGCTGGCTGATGCGGGGGCCGATGCTGTAAAAGTGGGCATCGGGCCGGGGTCTATCTGTACCACGCGCATCATCGCAGGGGTAGGTGTTCCACAGCTTTATGCCGTATACGAAGTGGCACGTGCGCTTCGCGACCGTGGGATCCCCGTTATCGCCGATGGCGGCATCAAGCAAACCGGCGACATTGCCAAAGCGATTGCCGCGGGAGCGGATACGGTAATGGCCGGATCGCTCTTTGCCGGTGTGGAAGAGGCTCCCGGCGAGACCATCATCTACGAAGGACGTAAATTCAAATCCTATCGTGGTATGGGTTCCGTAGAAGCGATGGAGAAAGGGTCTAAAGACCGTTATTTCCAGGATGTTGAAGACGATATCAAGAAATTGGTTCCCGAAGGCATTGTGGGGCGCGTAGCGTTTAAGGGCACACTGGCAGAAGTGGTTTATCAGTATGTGGGCGGTCTCCGCGCCAGTATGGGATATTGCGGCGCACCGACAGTCAAAGCATTGCAAGGTGCCCGTTTCGTGAAAATTACCGGAGCTGGATTGCGCGAGAGTCACCCGCACAACATCGCCATTACCAAGGAGGCACCGAATTATCACAGCCGGCCATAGCACGGCGCTAACCGAGCCCGCCCATAACCCGACGGATGATATCCACACCCTCGTCTATCGCGGCGGGCTCGATGATCAGTGCAGGTCTAAAACGGATGGAGCGCTCGCCGCAACCGAGAAAGAGTGCACCCTGTGTCAGGCCTTTTTCCAGAAACGTGTTCCGGCGCGTGGTGTCGGGTAAATCGAAGGCGCACAGCAGACCACTGCCCCGCACATTGGAAATCGCCGGATAGCTAGCGGCCAGATCGTGTAAACGCGTTTGTAAATGTTTGCCCGTCTCCGCTACCTGTGCAAGTAACTGATCTTCCGCTATAATTTCAAGAATCTTGGTCGCCCGTACCATATCCACGAGGCTGCCTCCCCACGTGGAGTTAATCCGTGATGGCACCCGGAAGGCGTTGGTGTCGATTTCATCTACCCGTGTGCCGGCCAGGATGCCGCATACCTGCATCTTTTTCCCAAAAGCGATAATATCCGGCCGTGCCCGTTCGCCGAAGTGCTCATGGCACCAAAACTTGCCCGTAAGGCCTACGCCGGTTTGTACTTCATCATATACAAGCAAGGCTTCGTTTTCGTCGGCCAGCACACGTAGTTGCTCCATAAATTCGCTGCGGAAATGGTTGTCGCCGCCCTCGGCCTGGATGGGCTCAATGATGATGGCGCATATCTCATCCTTATGGTCTGCGAAAGCCTGCTTCAACTGTCGCGTGGCCTGCTGTTCCCGTTCAAGCGTGGCTGCTAGGTTATCAGCGGTTTCAGGAAACGTCCGCATGGGACTACTCACCCGGGGCCAGTCGAACTTCGCAAACCACTTCGTCTTATTGGGCTGCGTGTTGGTCAGGCTCAGTGTATACCCGGAACGGCCGTGAAAGGCGCGTTCGAAGTGGAGTACCTTAGTGCCCCTTTCATCGGTATAGCCCTTTTGGAAATTCTTTTGTACTTTCCAGTCCATCGCTACCTTAAGTGCATTTTCCACCGCAAGTGCGCCACCTGAGACAAAAAAGGCATGGGGCAAATAATCGGGTATCGCTACTCTTCCAAATGTCTTGACGAATTGCGCATACTCAACCGTGTACACGTCGGAATTTGATGGATTGGTCACCGCGGCGCGGAGGAGGCTATTTGTAAACGCCGTATCGTTCACCATTTTCGGGTGGTTGTATCCTAAAGGGACCGAGGCGAAACACGTGAAGAAATCAAGGAGTTCGCGCTCGTGCTTCGAATCGTAGATCGTTACCCCGTGACTACGCGCCATATCGAAGGTCATATCGTATCCGTCAGCAAGGATATAGTTGGCTAATATATGGTGGACTTCCTCTGGTGTTACAGCGATTTGATACCTCATAATATGGGTTGGTTATGCCCAAACTTAGATAAAGTCGCTTTAAAATGCAACAACTTTTATCGATCTCTCCGCTTAAACACGTTAAACCTAGCTTTTATACAAGCTGCTCGTGGAGCCCAAGTATTCCCGTTAATCCGCCCGTGTGGATAATCAGAATACGGTCGCCCCGCTCGAAATAGTCACGTTGCACGAGATCAAACACGCCATAAAGCAGCTTTCCCGTATATACAGGTTCGATGAGGATGCCGGTCTGCCCCGTGAATTCCCGAATAAACGCGCTGAGCACCGGCGATGTTTTGGCGTATCCGCCGAAGTGGTAATCGGTATGGCTGGTCAGTTGGTCCAGCGGCATCGCCGGGTAGAGCGCGCGGACCGCATCGGGAATGAAATCGCCGCCCGCCAACACGGAAATGCCATGCACTTGGGTAGCCAGCGCCCGGCTTTTGCACCCGGCGTGCAATCCTGCAATCGTAGTGCCCGTGCCGCAGGCACAGAAAATATGGTCGTAGGGGTGCGGCAGCTCATCGATAATTTCGGCACATCCTTTTGCACCTTCGGGGCTGTAACCCCCTTCATCCACGAAATAGGCATGTGGGTCATGAGCGGTATGTTGTTCGTAGAGCAGGTGTTTGTCTCGATAGGCGGTCCGGTCTACAAAGTGTAGCTCCATGCCATATACCTTGCATAATGAGAGGTTGGGGTTGGATACGGCCTCCCCCCGTACAAACCCTGTTGTCTTGAAGCCGAATGTTGCCCCGGCGCATGCCGTAGCCAATAGGTGGTTAGACCACGCACCACCAAACGTTACGAGGTGTGTCTTTCCCTCATGGCGTGCCGATTGGAGTACGTATTTGAGTTTACGCCACTTATTGCCCGAAATAAAAGGGTGAATTTTATCGTCGCGCTTGATGTCTACGATGAGCGACTTGTCGTCGAATAGGGAGAAATCAAGCGTTTCTACCGGGCTATGGATGTCGAATGGTACCACTGAATCACGACAAATTTAGATAAAAAAGCTTCAGGTAGGGGTTGCTTTTTTTTTTATGTTTGCGCCATGGCAGATCACGTAGCATTGGAAGAGTCGGAAGAGCAGGATTTGTATGAACATCTGCGCATTGTGGTAGACAAAGGGCAGGCGCTATTACGCATCGATAAGTTCCTGATGAACAGGGTAGAGAACGCTTCGCGTAACCGCATTCAGCATGCCGTTACCGCTGGTACGGTACTGGTAAACGGGCAGCCCATAAAAGCCAGCTATAAGGTAAAGCCGTTAGACATCATTTCGGTGGTTTTGCCCCACCCACCACGTGACACGGAAATCTACCCCGAAAATATCCCGTTAGACATCCCATATGAGGATGATGATGTACTCATTGTCAACAAACAAGCGGGTATGGTGGTTCACCCGGGCTACAACAATTACACCGGTACGCTGGTGAACGCGTTGGCTCACCATTTTGCCAGTTTACCATCATTGCCGGGCAATGATGGCCGGCCGGGGTTGGTGCACCGCATCGACAAAGATACGAGCGGCTTGCTGGTCGTCGGCAAGAATGAGTGGGCATTGACCTACCTAGCCAAGCAGTTTTTTGACCACAGCATATCGCGCAAATACATCGCGCTGGTGTGGGGTGATATGGCCGACGAAGGATCCATTACCGGGTATATTGGCCGAAGTGCGAAAGACCGGCGGGTGATGGCCGTGTACAATGAGGAGGAGAAAGGGAAATGGTCGGTTACCCATTACCGTGTTTTGGAACGGCTGGGCTACGTCACGCTCATCGAGTGCCGGTTGGAAACCGGCCGTACCCATCAAATCCGGGCCCATTTGCAGTCCGTAGGGCATCCGTTGTTCAACGACGCGGTGTATGGTGGCGATCGGATATTGAAAGGGACGGTATTCAGCAAGTACAAACAGTTCGTGGAAAATTGCTTCGCGCTGTTGCCGCGGCAAGCACTCCATGCCCAAAGCCTCGGGTTTGTACATCCTACCACCCGCGAAACTATGGCATTCCAAACGCCATTACCGGAGGATTTTCGGCTATGTCTGGAAAAATGGCGTAGTTATGTGTCCCACCATTAGCCGTCGTCTTTATGGCACAGGAGTTGCCGTATGGGGAATCCTAGTTATTATTATTACGAAAATAAGTTGAGCGAATGCCGGTACATTTTATAGATTTTAATACCCGTTTTATACCCGAACAAGAAACGGTCCTTACAGCCGATAATAGGGCGTTCCGATATGGCGATGGTTTGTTTGAAACCATGCGTTGGATGGACGGCGACATCCGGTTTTTGTCCCATCATATTGCCCGGCTTCATGAAGGGATGCGTGTGCTTAAGCTGGAGCAGACCGAAAAGTTTACGGCGGATTTTATCCGTTCGCGCGCAGCAGAGCTCATCAAGCGCAACGGACTGGAAAACCAGCACGTGCGTGTGCGATTACAAGTGTTCCGTGGTGGCGGTGGCTTATATAGTCCACAACAGAATAGTGCTTGTTATGTTATGGAAGTTTCAAAGCTGGATCCCGACGATGTGAAACACCGCAAAATCGGGCTGATAATCGATGTATATAATGAGGTTAAAAAGCCATATAGTGAACTTTCGAAATTAAAGTCGTCTAACGCATTGGTATACGTCATGGCGGGACTTTATCGCACCAAGAATGGGCTAGACGATGTGTTGTTGTTAAACCAGGAAGGGTTCCTCTGCGAGTCACTCAGTTCCAACGTGTTCATCTGGTACGAAAAAAAGCTGTATACGCCGGCCATCAGCGAGGGGTGCATCGATGGGGTGATGCGCAAGGTGGTCATTGATCTCGCAGTGGATAGTGGAATGGAGGTCATCGAAGCCCAGATCAGTCCGGATATCTTGCGAGCGGCGGATGAGATTTTCCATACCAATGCCATACACGGCGTGCAGTGGGTAATGGGGTATAAACAGAAACGTTATTTTAATCGGATATCCCGTATGCTACAAGAGCGGTTGGCGTTTGTCAATTGCTGATCTCGATAAAGCCTGCCAACTCATCCCACGTTGTTCCTGGCCGTCGGTTATACACAAGGATTTGATAGGTGTTGTCCGTTTCAAAGTGATTTCCACTGGAAAACGACACATCCACCGTGCTCGGCGTATCTGCATGTACATAGGCATAGTCATATAGGCCCTGCTTAAGTAAAAGAGAGCATCGCCATGTCTTGGTCGAGGGGTCGTACGTCATCTTGTTCGCCTCGTTTCGCATATAGCTATTGAACGAACCAACCACGTAGACTGCCCCACTGGTGGTCGATTCATCAACCAGCGAAAAGGTAACCCACGCATAGTCAGATTCCGTATCGGCATCTGTCTTATCCTGATTCCGCACAAAAAAATTCCCGTTTTCATCGAATGTAGAAGCATACGCCGCATCGCGATAGTTTTCGTCGGCAACAAGGTATACGTGGACGGCACTATCCAGTCTGATATTGGCCACCCGATCGGATGCCAAGCGCAGGCTGCGCAGATCGAAATACCGGAATTCGTTGCCGCCATCGAAGTCCAGCGTTTTATTGTCGTTATAGGTCAGTTCGTTGCCGTTTACGAAATGGGGGGTGGTTAGCCACTGCTGCACATCGGGGCGTTGGTTTTGCATTGCCAGGATACGAATATCTTGGTAAGGGTTGTTTACCGTGAGCCCACCTGTATTGACCTTGATGTTTATCTTTTGGTTGGTGCGGCGTTTGGCCACATTTACCGAGGGGGCGAACTGGGCAGACACCATCATCAACGGCGCTAGCACATAGAAGCGCCGGGAGATGATCAGGCGGCGCTTGTCGGCGTCTTCGTATACCTTTAATAGGTAATTGCCAGCTAATTTCGGTTTGATGTTCGGGGTAGGGAAATCTACGCGGTAATGCGTATACGGTTGCAGCGTATTTACCGAGGAGGCATAGTCTACAATGCGTTCCTCGTTAAATCCTTCGGCATATTCAAGCGGTGATAACCGGCTCGGCTTCCAATCGGCATCGCAATGTTCCAGGCTGAAATAATAATTGCGTACATCTCCCCGAAGATCGTCAAAAGCAAGCATCAGTTGGTCATCGCTGTGTAACTCGATGACCGGCAATGCATTTTCTTGATCAATGGGATAAAACTGTACAGATTTGATCGCCGGCAGGTAGTTGGTATTGTCGTAGACCAATTCCTGTTGCGGTGTTCGCTCGCGCTTGGTACGCTTCTTTTTCTGCTTTTGGGCCATCACGGCCATACAGCCCAAGAGCAATATCGTTACGACCAGCAGCTTTCTCATACCTATCCTTCCGTTGCCATGATTTCTTCAGCCAGTTTTTCCCATTGCGTTTGGCTTGCTGCCAATTCGCGTTTCAACGCATCGTATTGCCGGGAGGCTTCTGCCAATTTCGTTGGGTCTGCATAGGTGCTTTCCTCCGCCATCTTCAATTCGGTTGCTTTCACGGTTTCCTCCAATTGCCCGATACGTTGTTCAATGCTTTCCAGTTCCTTATGGAGTTTTTTTGTATCCCGTTCTTCCAGCATTGTATTTTTTACTGCGGACGGTTTAGCCGCGGTTTTGGTGGGTTTGGAAACATCCGTTTTCGGTGTTGTTGTCGTTATTCGTTTTGCCTGCCATTCCTCGTATTCTTGGTAGGTGCCGGGGTATTCTTTTATTTTCCGGTCCTCAATATACCAGATTTTATTGGCTACATTATCCAGCAGATAGCGGTCGTGGGAGACGACGATGAACGTGCCCTCGAATTGCCGGAGGGCTTGGATGAGGATATTGACCGATTGGATATCCAAATGGTTGGTCGGTTCATCAAGCACCAGGAAATTGGCATCGGCGGTAAGCGCCTTCGCCAGCGCCACCCGTGATTTCTCACCTCCCGAGAGCACCCTTATTTTCTTGAAAGCATCGTCGCCCGTGAAGAGAAAGCAGCCCAGTATGGCCCGCAACTCCGTTTCGGTGTGCTTGGGTGCAAACAACTGCAGCTCTTGCAAGATTTCGTTATCCAGGTGTAATGCTTCTAATTGATGTTGGGCAAAGAATGTCCGACTCACGTTATGCCCGGTTTCGGATTGACCGGTAAAATCTTGGTCGGCATTAGCGACGATACGTAATAGGGTAGACTTTCCCTTTCCGTTGGCTCCGATAAGGGCTATTTTATCACCTTTTTCAATGATGGCATCCGTTTTCTCAAGGATAGGGATACCTGGATACGACTTGCTTATGTGCTCGAGCCGTACAACGTGCCTGCCCGATTGTTTGCTGAATTTGAAGCGGAAGTTCACGCTGGGGTTGTAGTCGTCCACATCGGCGACTTTCTCCATGCGTTCTAATGCCTTGATGCGCGACTGCACCATTTTTGCCTTACTCGCTTTTGCACGGAACCGCTCAATGAGCCGCTCCTCCTGTTTTATCTTCGCCTGTTGATTTTTGTATTGGTTACCCTGAATTTCCTCACGTAGCGACTTTTCTTCCAAGTAGAAGGAATAGTTGCCGGCGTATTGGATGAGTTTTCCACGTTGCGATTCCACGATGGTATTGACCACCCGGTCGAGGAAATAGCGGTCGTGCGAGACGATGACTATGGCCCCATCAAATGCTTGCAAATAGCCTTCCAGCCATTTGATGGAGGGAAGGTCAAGGTGGTTCGTTGGCTCGTCGAGCAGCAGGATGTCGGGCGCCTGTAACAATATCCGTGCAAGCATCACACGCATCCGCCAGCCTCCGGAGAACTCGGACAACGTCCGCTTTTGGTCGCTATCGCTGAATCCCAGTCCGGCGAGGATCTCATGGGCGCGGTATTCGATGTTATAGCCATCCAGTGCTTCAAGCTCGGTCTGTTTATCACTTAATTTTTGGATGATGTCGTCTGAATAGTCCGTTTCCAGCTTTTTGAGCAATACCTCAATTTCAACGAGGAGTTGGTTTTGCCGCTCAAAAGCCTCCATCGCCACGTGGAGGATATTCTTGTCAGACTGGTAGGAAAGGAGGTCTTGGTTGAGGTAACCAATTTTGATGTCCTTAGCCATCGAGATCGTACCGGCGGTAGGGGCGTAGTCGCCCACAATCAGTTTCAGTAGGGTGGTTTTGCCGGTACCATTGGCGCCGATTAATCCGGTCTTGTCGCCGGGCTTGATATGCCAGTTGGCATCGTCATATAGTGCACGTGCACCTATTTCAAACGTAAGGTTATTTATAGCAATCATTCTGGGTGCAAAAGTACGTTTTTTTCAGGTACCTTTGTGGCCATGTATAAACTGATTAAGCCACTGCTGTTTTCGATGGATCCTGAAACCGCCCACCATACGGTATCGGGCGGCCTACGGTCATTCTGCGCCGTATGGGGCGGCAAGCGTCTGCTGCGCGCTGCTTATGGCTACGAACATCCGAGCCTCGAACGCGAAGTATTTGGCCTGAAATTCAGTAACCCGGTGGGTTTGGCGGCAGGGTTTGATAAAAATGCCGAGTATGTGGAAGAAATGGCTGCGTTGGGTTTCGGTTTTGTCGAAATCGGCACGGTAACACCACGGCCGCAGCCCGGCAACGAGCGGCCGCGTCTATTCCGTCTTGTTGACGATCGGGCACTCATCAACCGGATGGGGTTCAATAACCAAGGGGTCGACGTAGCGGCTATGCGATTAAGCCAATTGAAAAATAGACGAAATCTCCTCATCGGGGGGAATATCGGTAAAAATAAGCTGACACCCAACGAAGAAGCGATAAGTGACTATATCAAGTGTTTTGATGCGTTATTTGACGTGGTGGATTATTTCGTCGTGAATGTAAGTTCGCCCAATACGCCGGGCCTCCGTGCATTGCAGGAAAAGGAACCACTTACGCACATCTTGAATGCCTTGCAGCAGCGTAATCGCAAGGGCGACGTATCACGGCCGATCTTGTTGAAAATTGCGCCCGACCTGACCAATAACCAGCTGGATGACATCATCGATATTGTTCGCGATACAGGGATAGCAGGCGTAATAGCCACCAATACGACGATAGCGCGCAAAGGCCTGTTGAGTGGTGGACATCTTCCGTCGGAAGTTGGGGGCTTGAGCGGACAGCCACTGGCTAAACGTGCTACAGAAGTAATTCGTTACCTGGCTACGAAATCCGAACATGCGTTTCCCATCATCGGGGTGGGGGGCATACATACGCCCGACGATGCTATCGAAAAGCTCGCTGCGGGTGCCGCATTGGTGCAACTCTATACCGGCTTCATTTACGAAGGTCCCGATCTGGTCAAGCGTATTTGTAAAAAGCTAGTGGCCCACGGGTAACGGCATGCACAACTAGTAATGAAGAAAGCCCTCCAGGTAATCAACCGGAGGGCTTTCTTTGGGAAGTTTATTGGATGATTATTGCAGCGCATTGATGCGAGCCTGCAAGTCTGCTATCTTCGCGTCGTCTTCTTTGATTTCGTAGTATTTCTTGAGGTTTGTTAATGCCAAGTAGGATGAACCGTCCAATTCGACCGCTTTTTCCAGGTATGGCAACGCGGAATCAAAGATGTCGTAAGCCTTCTGGATTTCTGCATCATATTCGGCTTGCTGAAGGCTGGCGTTATTTGTCTTGTTAAAGTGGTCAATCCCCTTATTCAAAATCAAGCCACCCAAGTTGATGTTGGCCTCGAGGTAATCCGGATTGATTTCGATTGATTTCCGGTACGCTGCTTCGGCCTTTTCTACCTCTTCCATTTCTGCGTAAGCAATACCGAGGTAATAATGCAGGTTTTCGTTTTGGGGATCTTTTTCTACCTGGGCGGTGATGGTGTTGATGATTTTCTGCTCATTGCCTGCCATCAGGTTCAATTCGATGTTTTGCGTAGCCAATTCGCTGTCATCGGGATATTTGTCGGCACCTATTTCTGCATATTTTATAGCATTGGTGGTGTCGCCCTGCATCAGGTATAGGCGAGAAACGTCCAGTATGATCTGCTTGTTGTTTGAGAAGCTGTCTATGGGCACAAGCTCCACATATTTAGATAACGCCTTGTCATAGTCTTGGGAATTGATCGCCGCTAATCCAGCATAATATAATAAGGTCGTATCATTGGGGAGGTAAGCCAGGCCCTTGTCGAACGCACTGTATGCGGCGTCAAAGTCTTGGCTGTCCCACGCTTTCACGCCCTTATTCATTTCATATTGAGCGACGATGGAATTGAGTATGTTCAGGTTTTGTTCGTGCTCCTTTTCCGTGTCGAGGCTCACCGCCTTTTCGCGTGCTTCGTTAGCGGTTTGGATATAGCTGTCGGCAGCATCGGTCGAATCGAGCAGGGCCAAGTCGGCATTTACCAAGGCATAATAGGTCCAAGTTTCTGCCAGATCCTTTGTCTTATCATGCTCAATCGCTTTCTCCAGCGCCTCTTTTGCGTCCGTCAGGTCCGATATGCCCAATGCAGCAGTTCCGACGGATTTAACTTCATTGAATTTGTTGTAGCTGGCTTTTGCCTTTCTTAAATTGCTGTTTTGGGAAAAGGCGGCCGAAGCGGTAAGTACCAGCATGCCTAGTAAAATCGATTTCACTTTCATGATTCTAGTTTATTGTGAGTTGATTTAATATGTTATTTACTCGTTCTTGTTGGATGACGTCGCCTGCACGTTCGTATAGCACGGCGAGCGACTTCAGTGTGTTCACTTCAGAAGGTTGTATCTGGTTGGCTTTTAATAAGTGCTCTTGCGCTTTGCTTTTCACTTCCTCATTATTCGGGTCGGCGATGTAGTCCTTTAAATACAACAGCCCCAATTCGAGGTTTCCCTCAAAACTGTTGGCATCCAGGCTAATCACTTTTTCGTAATATTTTTTGGCCGCACCGTTGTTGCCTTCCATTTCGTTGGCGTAGCCGGCAATATAATTCAAGCCTACATTTTCCGGCTCATGGGAAATGGCCTCGTCTGCCAATGGAACGATGGCTTCGTAGGCGCCATTCGCCATATATGCATTGATCAAGGTAAAAAGTACTTCTTTACTCTCCGGAAATTGTTGTCGCCCCGTAAGCAGCGTGTTGAGCATTTCTCGGTTGTCCCCTCTTTTTTTATAAAGTTTAGCCAACTTGAGGATGTAGGTAGGGGATGAGGTTTCTGACTGGGCGGTGAACGTCTTATACCTGTTGATGGCATCTTCCTCGTGTCCTATTTTGGCACTCAATACAGCGAGGTTGTGCTTTACATCGATGGTGTTTCCGCTAATCGAGTCTACCATTTGGTATTGATGAAACGCCTCCTCGTAGTTTGCACTGGCTACCGCACGGTTCGCTTTGATGAGGTATGCTTTGGTCAAAGATCGCTGTATGTAATCGATTTGCGACTCGTATTCGAAATCAACCGATCTATTGGTCAGCCGTTTCCACGCAGCCAACGCGATATCATTCGGGTCTGCATGGTACTTCTGCGTACGGTTTGAATCGACCACCGCCAAGGTGCTGTATACCAACCCATGGAGTAGGATATTTCTGAAACTTGTTGAGTCCCTCTTCGTTTTGAACGCTGCGTCAGCAAACTTCCGTGCGGCTTCCAGCTGTTTGAAATCTTTAGACTGCATGTACCGCGCAAAACTGTTATTGCCTTCTTTAAGGTCTGACTGGGCAATAACGGGCGACATACTGGCCACCAGCAGGATAGCCAGGGCGGCAGCTGCCCTCACGCTATTCTTCGTCAGAAGGCGATGATTCGTCCGTTGTTGTATTGTCGTTTTCACCGGTATTTTCACTGTGTTCTTGGTTTTCTCCTTCTTCAATAAATTCATCTTCTTCTTCGCGTTCCACCTTTGTAATCGAGGCAATCTCATCATCGCCTTTGAGGCTGATGAGCCGAACACCTTGGGTGGCTCTTCCCATAACCCGTAACTCACTGGCCGCAATCCGGATAACGATACCAGACTTATTGATAATCATCAGGTCGTCGTTATCTGTAACATCTTTGATGGCTACCAGCTTGCCCGTCTTATCCGTCACGTTAATGGTTTTCACACCCTTTCCGCCACGGTTGGTTATCCGGTAGTCTTCAATATCCGTCCGTTTGCCATATCCCTTTTCGGAAACGACCAGTACGGTTGTGTCGAAATTATTAACACTAATCATGCCAACTACCTCGTCGTCCGGACCGGCCAGCGTGATCCCGCGTACACCCGTGGCGGTTCGTCCCATCGGGCGGACGGTCGATTCGTTGAAACGGATGGCTCTTCCCGACTTCAACGCCATTACAATCTCGCTGTTGCCATCGGTGAGGTTTGCTTCGAGCAATTGATCGCCTTCATTGATGTTGATGGCATTGATGCCATTGGCTCGCGGCCGGGAGTATGCTTCAAGCGACGTCTTTTTAATGGTGCCGCGCTTTGTACACATGATGATGAAATTATTCTCAAGATACTCCTGGTCCTTGAGGTTCTTCACCTTGATGTAGGCCTTGATTTTTTCCTCTTTCGGGATATTGATGATGTTCTGTATCGCACGGCCCCGGGAGGTGCGGGTACCTTCGGGGATTTCGAATGCCCGCAGCCAGAAGCAGCGCCCGGCTTCGGTAAAGAACAGCATGTAGTTGTGGGCCGATGCCGTGATGATGTGTTCGGTAAAGTCTTCTTCGCGGGTATTGGAGCCTTTTGCGCCCTTCCCGCCGCGGCCTTGCGTTCTGTATTCGGTTAGGGGCGTACGCTTCACGTAGCTCTCGTGCGAGATGGTTATGACAATCTCTTCGTCGTCGATGAAGTCTTCCATGCGCATATCCTCGGCCGAATGCACGATGGTGGAGCGGCGTTCATCGCCGTATTTCTCTTTCACTTCACGCAGTTCGTCTTTGATGATGCTCATGCGGAGCCCCTCGTCTTCCAGTATGGACTTCAAGTACTCGATGGTTTTCATCAGCTCGGCATATTCTTCCTTGATCTTGTCGCGCTCCAGTCCGGTAAGCCGGCGCAGGGTCATATCGAGGATGGCGCGGGCCTGAATGTCGGATAGGCCGAATTTCTCCATCAAGCCAACCCGGGCGTCATCCGGCGTCGCCGAGGCCCGGATAAGCTTAATCACTTCATCGAGGTGATCGAGCGCGATGAGTAACCCCTCCAGGATATGGGCACGTTTTTCGGCTTCTGCCAATTCGAATTTCGTGCGTCGTACCACTACCTCATGCCGGTGTTCCACAAAGTGGTAAATCATATCCTTGAGGTTCAACATCATGGGACGACCATGAACCAAGGCGATGTTATTTACACTGAATGAGGTTTGTAGGGCGGTATGCTTGTATAGGTTGTTCAGTATGATGGATGCATTTCCATCACGTTTGATGTCATATACAATCCGCATTCCGTGCCGGTCGGATTCGTCGCGGATTTCAGAAATTCCTTCAATTTTCTTTTCATTAACCAGATCTGCCGTCCGCTTGATCATGTCCGATTTATTCACCTGATAAGGGATTTCGGTGACGATGATCTGTTCGCGCCCGGTCTTCGTGGTTTCAATTTCCGCTTTAGCGCGCATCACAATGCGGCCCCGGCCGGTTTGGAAGGCATCCTGTACGCCGGCATACCCGTAAATGATGCCCCCCGTGGGGAAATCGGGCGCCTTCACATGTTGCATCAACGCGCTGATTTCGATATCACGGTTGTCGATGTAGGCAATGATGCCATCTACCACTTCCGATAGGTTGTGGGGCGCCATATTGGTAGCCATACCCACGGCAATGCCCGAAGCTCCGTTTACCAGCAGGTTGGGAATACGGGTAGGAAGCACCGTAGGCTCTTCGATGGAGTCGTCAAAATTGAGCTGGTAGTCTATGGTGTCTTTATTAATATCGGAGAGTAGCTCTTCGGCAATTTTTTTCAACCGTGCTTCGGTATACCGCATGGCCGCTGGCGGGTCCCCGTCTACCGACCCGTAGTTTCCCTGGCCGTCTACCAACGGGTACCGTAGGCTCCATTCCTGCGCCATACGCACCATCGTGTCGTATACCGACGAGTCGCCATGGGGGTGATATTTACCGAGTACGTCGCCCACAATACGGGCAGATTTTTTATAGGGCTTCCCACTTGTCACCCCCAGATCGAGCATGCCATATAGTACGCGCCGGTGTACCGGCTTCAAACCGTCCCGTACGTCGGGCAATGCACGCGATACAATAACAGACATCGAGTAGTCGATGTATGCCGATTTCATTTGGTCTTCGATGTTGATGGGGATGATCCGATCGTTTGCCGGAACGAGGTTGTTGCCGTTTTCTGTTTCTTCAGCCATTATATGTTTACCAATCTTAAATCAAAAGGCACAGCAAGACCATGCATAAACATGCTTGTTGAGCATGCGAAATTACGAATTTTTTAAGTCATTCTATAATGTTTTGTTATCCGTTGAGAATCCTTAGCTTTGCAGCTTGTTACGTCTTCTTTTTTACCGCTCAATCAGTTAATTTATGGAAATACCTACGATTGCAAATTCCTCAAACATCATTTATCAGTGGACTTATGATATGCTTATCGGCTGGGGCGTTCCTGCCGGACAAGCAGACATTGTGAACCTTTTCGTGTTGTTGGCACTGCTCTTCATTGCGTTGAGCATTGTCTATTACGTGCTTCGTAAGTTCCTTGTTAATGCGTTGGCCATGTTAGCCAAGCGCTCGAAGACGCAATTCGATGATCACCTCGTGCGCAACCGGGCCATGGCACAATTGGCGCGATTGGTGCCGCTCCTGATCTCCATCCAGTTCATCCCGGTCGTTTTTTCCGCTTTTCCCGAATGGATTGGCCCGGTGCGCAAGTTTTTCGATATCGTCTTGGTTATTGTATGGGTAATGCTGTTCAGGGCCGTCTTCCGGTCCATACGCGATCACCTACGCACCAAAAAAGGGTTTGAAGACAAGCCGCTAGACAGCTACATCCAGGTGATTAATATCTTCCTGTTTTTTGTGGCTGGTGTCATTATATTTTCCATGCTAACCGGCCAGTCGCCATGGGCCTTTTTGGGTGCATTGGGCGCCGCATCGGCTATCCTGCTGTTGGTCTTCAAAGACACCATCATGGGCTTCGTAGCCAGCATACAGGTCTCTACCAACGATATGGTGCGTGTAGGCGATTGGATAGAGATGCCCAAGTACAATGCCGATGGAGATGTGATTGAGATCAACCTCAATACGGTAAAGGTGAGGAACTGGGATAAGACCATCACCACCGTGCCCACGCATTACCTGGTTACGGACTCGTTCAAGAACTGGCGCGGCATGCAGGAGAGCGGGGGGCGCCAAATCAAGCGTTCGGTGAGCATCAAGATATCCACCATACGTTACCTGGAAAAAGATGAAATCGAACATCTCAAGAAAATACAATTGTTGAAACCATTTATCGAGGAGCGCCAGCAAGAGATCGAGCAATACAATACGGAGAGTGGGGCCGACCCGACCATGCCTGTGAACGGTCGGAAGATGACGAACGTGGGATTATACCGCCAATATATTACCCAGTACACCGCCCAGCATCCATTAATCCACAAAGGCTATACGATGCTTGTCCGCCAATTGCAACCCAAAGAAACCGGGTTGCCGATAGAGCTTTACATGTACACGTCGGATGTTAGGTGGGGGATCTACGAAAACGCGATGGCCGATATTTTCGACCACCTGTTGGCGTCCGTCAAGTTTTTCGGACTGGAGGTTTTCGAAGCGCCAGCTGCCGACGATGTGCGTAGCCTGGGGCTGTCATCACCCAACGGCGATAACGGAGCCCCGGTGCCCATACGCCAGAGCGCGGGGTAGGATTGGCGGATACTAGCGGATCCGGGCATCGTTGACAACCCGCATGGCTTCATCTACCATGGTTTTCGCTACGTCGCGCATTTTCGTGTTGCCGTCAAAATCAGCGTCGAGGGTTACCTCTTTGCTCTTTTCCTTGTAATTGAACTGCAGGTAGAAGCGGGCTGCCGGTTTGGTGCTATCCGGTGCTCCGCTGGTCATGTCATCTGGCAGATTCCAGAATCCAAGCTGGGTCGCTTTTCCGTGTAGGTATTGTACATCGTCTTTACGCAATCTTACAGTATCTACCACCATCGAGTCTTGCGTATTCGTAAACCGGTAAAGCCCTGTCGCCGAATCAAATTGGTTAATCAGGTCGTCGCCCTCACCATATTTCAGTACAATCGATTCGAAATCTGCAAAGCGGAAAGGCGCATTTTTGAACATTTGGCTGTAATAATAAAAGCAATACAGCAGGAAAGGGAAGATAATGCAAATAGCAAGAAAAATTCTTTTGGTACGGTCGCTCATGATCTCAATTCAATTTCGGCGGCAAAAGTACGGAAAAAAATTAAACCTCGATCTTATGGCCTTTGATGGCGTAATAAGCGATGAATGCAAATAACGGGATAGGCACGAAAAAGCCCGCCGCCATGCCATATACGTCCGCAACGTACCCCATTATCGGCGGAAATACCGCTCCACCTCCTACGGACATCACCAAAAAGGAAGCTCCCTGTTTGGTGTTAGTTCCTAAGCTTCTAATGGCTAAGGCAAATATGGTAGGGAACATGATGGACATGAAAAAGAAGACACCATACAGTGCAACGAAGGACACCCATCCCAGTTTTAACGAGACCAGCGGCAATAACAAGCACACCAGCAACGCATACCATGCCAACATCCGCGCAGGTTTGAAATACCTCATGAGTGCACTGCCGGAAAAGCGGCCCATCATAAACAGAAAGAAACCCAGCGATAAAAAATAAGGGCCGTATTGCACATCAAAACTAGGGTGCATATCGTGGTCCGTCACAAAATTGATGAGGTAGCTGAAAACACCGGTTTGCGCCGCCACATAACACGCCTGTGCAGCGACACCCAGTTTAAAGTGCTTGTTTTTCCATAGCGGTTTCTTTGAAACAAAGGCAGGATGCTCGGGGTCCGAAATTTCAGTGTCGCCACCTGGTATGGCGGCGGCACCGTGTGCATGCATCAGATCCTCTTCATCGATCTTTGGTAGCTTCAACCGCGAGAAAACAAAGGCAATGGCCAGCACAGCCAATCCGATAAGTGCGAACGGCATCACAATGGATATCATTTTCTCACCCTCTACATGGCTGCGGTTACCATAGATGGATAAAGCGATCAGTGGGCCGACCACCCACGCAAAGCCGTTGAACGATTGGGCAATATTGATGCGCCTCTCGGCGGATTCGGGCGGACCCAACTTGGTGGTGTAAGGATTGGCTCCCGTTTCGATGGTGGCCAGGCCGGCGCCGATAACCAGTAGGCAGATGAGAAAAAGTACAAATGATTGAAATGGCGCCGTACCCGCTGCGAGCAATGCTCCGGCGCCGAATAGGCACAAACCGAATATAATGCCCTTTTTATAGCCGTATTTCTTGGTGAACAACCCTGCGGGTACGGCCATACAGAAATAGGCTCCGTAAAGAGAAACCTGAATGAAGCTCGATTGCCACTTTTTCAAGTGCAGCAATTCCTGGAAGTTCTTGTCAAGTGTATCCAGCAAACCATGGGCGACACCCCAAGTAAGAAACAACACACTGATTGCCATGAACGGGGTGGCGTAATTCACCCCATCCTTCATGAAGATTGATTTTTTGCTCATAACTCGTTATCGGCCTTTCTTTTGAAATAAAATCGGCCTAAAATAGCGAAATCCGTTGGATTATGAGCGGAAGATCATGGAATATTGTTAACTCCACGATGGCGCACGATACCGATATAATAGGGGGCCGACTCACTACCATTGCCTGTTAAAAAGATGGTCAGGTAGTCTGCCGGATCCAATGCTACGCCCGTTCGCCGGGCCAGTTGTTCACCGGTTTCGTCGACAATGGTGAGCACGTGGGTGCCCGTATCTGTGGTTATCACGAACTCCTCGGTATTCTTGCCGGTTTGTGGTGTTTCGGTTGGGCGGTTTTTGAAAGCCGCAATTGGCTCCGCCGCGCCGATGTGAAGCGTGGCGCGGTGCGTCGTCTCGGCCAGATTAAAAAAGCGCACACCTGCCACGGCCGTGGGATCTTCGACATCGTCAGGCAGTCGGTCATCGGTAAGGAAATGTAGTGGGGCGGCTTCCGTGCCAAAGAGAAACGATGTGTAATACTTGTTCTCCACCAACGTAAATGTAGTGTTTACCAACTGGGCCAATTCGTTAGACGAGAGGATTTCCATCCTGCAATCTTCATGGCTGGGGACAGTATAATAATCAACGCCCCGGTAACCCTGTCCTTGGCCCAATTGCTGGAGCCCACGGCCCACATCCAACCGGTGCAATACGGCTTGCGCCTCCAAAAACGAGTTGACTACGGACAACCCGGACCGTATGTCCGGTGTCGGTTCCTCGTCTTTTATACAGCCCGCAAAAAAGATAAGCCATGAAAAGAGCATGGCATAAAACGTATAATTGGTCTTCATCGCACGTTATGTTATTAGTTTACCCAATGCCACACCCTGCCTACGTAGAAGGTCGCGGGGTCCCTTTCGTCGCCAGTGAGGAAAATACTGACATACCTGCCCGGAGACAAATCGAGCGTACCCTCTCTGGTCGCTACTATTTCGCCATCTTCATCCACCACGCTCACGGTATAGGTTCCAGTGGTTACCGGAATAAAAGCCTCGCCGTTCTTACCGGTCTGGGTGGTTTCGGTGGGCCTGTTGCTGAAAGCCGCGGCAGGTTCAATATCGCCGATATGCAGGGTCATACGACGATCGGTGTTCGCCAGATTGTAAAACCGCACTGCAGCGATGGCCGCTGGGTCATCCTCGCCTTCAGGTATCCGGTCTTCTGTAATGAAGTGGCGGGGGGCATCGTGCGTACCGTAAACAATCGACGAATAATAGACGCTATCCTGCACGTTAATGGTGGTGTCTACAAGTCTGTTGTCTTCATACATCGAGTAGATTTCGACCCGACGGTTTTCGCCTGGCAACACGTACCATGGCAGGCTAGGGCCGTAACTTCGATAGCCAAGTGGACTTAACACCGGTACCGTGTTACGATCGATGTAACAATACACTGCATCGGCTTCGATAAACGCGTTTACAAACGTAGTCCCCCCAATCCGCTGGGGCTGGGGATCATTATCTCTCAAACATCCTCCTAGCAGTACAACGCTGGCTACGAGGGCCGTAATCAAATTTAATTTCTTCATCATATGTCTATTTTGACGTGCTGGGTCCGACAAACGCTACAGCGCCTGCGTCTTTTATTCCGTTTTATTTAAAATAACATATGACAAGCGGAATGGTGTTGGATATATTCGATTATATCACGTTTTTGAATAGGGCTCAGGTTAAGAATTTCTACGCATTGGCTACTATTCGTATCGATTTCACCGTCAGCTATCCCGCTTATTCTTGTTTTTTGTGTTCTGTATATATTCTCAAAATAAAGGTTAAAACAGGTTGTAATTAAGGAATATATAAAACTATTTCATAGTGTGTAATTTTGACACTAAGTATACAAATCATAACGTCTTAAGATGTACCTTTGCACCAGTTATTAGAAACAATACAGTTTACATAATTTTAATTGTCAATATGATGGAAGAAATTTTAGATCAAACGGCCCAAGAAAAGCAACCTGTTGTGGTGAAAACGACATCATCTACCGCAAAAAGGCGCGCTTATAGTCCATCGCGTTTCTCAGTCAAGGGACTTAGAAAGCATCCAGGAATACAAACTAGCCGAAATCCCGTTGTTTTTGGGTAGACATCTTAACCCTGATACAGGGCTGGTACAGTGGCCGACCACTGTGCCAGCCCATCATTGACCTAACCCAAGCTGAACGGGAGTTTCATCTTGATTGGCGGGATTGGCTGCGCCGCACGGTCCCGCACGCAAAGGCTGCAGCCATCCCTTGTAGGGGAGGCTTCACCAAAATGAAGCCATTCGCTACGCTCATTCCTTTTTTTATTTTCTGCTTTTGCCTGAGCAAGCTCACTTGAGATTGACTTCAAGGGATTGGCTGCGCCGCACGGTCCCGCACGCAAAGGCTGCAGCCATCCCTTGTAGGGGAGGCTTCACCAAAATGAAGCCATTCGCTACGCTCATTCCTTTTTTTATTTTCTGCTTTTGCCTGAGCAAGCTCACTTGAGATTGACTTCAAGGGATTGGCTGCGCCGCACGGTCCCGCACGCAAAGGCTGCAGCCATCCCTTGTAGGGGAGGCTTCACCAAAATGAAGCCATTCGCTACGCTCATTCCTTTTTTTATTTTCTGCTTTTGCCTGAGCAAGCTCACTTGAGATTGACTTCAAGGGATTGGCTGCGCCGCACGGTCCCGCACGCAAAGGCTGCAGCCATCCCTTGTAGGGGAGGCTTCACCAAAATGAAGCCATTCGCTACGCTCATTCCTTTTTTTATTTTCTGCTTTTGCCTGAGCAAGCTCACTTGAGATTGACTTCAAGGGATTGGCTGCGCCGCACGGTCCCGCACGCAAAGGCTGCAGCCATCCCTTGTAGGGGAGGCTTCACCAAAATGAAGCCATTCGCTACGCTCATTCCTTTTTTTATTTTCTGCTTTTGCCTGAGCAAGCTCACTTGAGATTGACTTCAAGGGATTGGCTGCGCCGCACGGTCCCGCACGCAAAGGCTGCAGCCATCCCTTGTAGGGGAGGCTTCACCAAAATGAAGCCATTCGCTACGCTCATTCCTTTTTTTATTTTCTGCTTTTGCCTGAGCAAGCTCACTTGAGATTGACTTCAAGGGATTGGCTGCGCCGCACGGTCCCGCACGCAAAGGCTGCAGCCATCCCTTGTAGGGGAGGCTTCACCAAAATGAAGCCATTCGCTACGCTCATTCCTTTTTCTGTTTAACCGGCCTCGCTCAAGCGCGCTTGGCTCGCCTGTTTAAACAGAAAAACCCGGCTATTGCCGGGCTTCATTTTGGGTGGCGGAGAGGGCGGGATTCGAACCCGCGGTACCGTTAAGTACACACGCTTTCCAAGCGTGCTCGATCGACCACTCTGACACCTCTCCGAGTGGGTTGCAAAAGTAAGCGTTTATTTCAGTATTACAAACGTAAATATAAAGATGGCGAGGCTCGGTAAACTATTGGTATCCCAGCAGCCGTAGCACCTGCTTGCTGTTCTGCTCCTCACCGAATACCTCGAAATTGAATGTCTCGTCGCGGTTGCGCCGGATCAATACATGCTTGGGCGACGGGAGCAGGCAATGGTGTATACCCCCGTAACCGCTAAGTACCTCCTGGTAAGCGCCGGTGTGGAAAAAGCCCAGGTATTGTAACTTCCGCGTCTTGGGCATAAACACACTGTTTAAATGTGCTTCCTGACTGTAATAATCTTGGCCGTCGCAAGTGATCCCACCCAGGTTTACCCGCTCATATTCTGCATCCCAGTTGTTGATGGGCACCAAAATGTACTTTTGGTTGAGTGCCCATACATCGGGCAGGTTAGTGATGAAAGACCCGTCGAGCATCAGCCACTTTTCACGGTCGTTCTGCTGCTTGCGGCCAATCACCTTGTAGAGGATGCCTGAGGCCTCGGCCACCGTGTATTTGCCAAACTCGGTGATGATGTCCGGCTCCATCACTTCATGTACCGCACAGATCTGCTTGATGCGGTTAACGATTTCGTTGACCATATATTCGTAGTCGAAATCATGTACCAGCGAATCCTTAAAGGGCATGCCGCCCCCGATATCCAGCGTGTCGAGGTCGGG
Organism: Parapedobacter flavus; assembly: GCF_035818675.1. NCBI lineage: Bacteria > Pseudomonadati > Bacteroidota > Sphingobacteriia > Sphingobacteriales > Sphingobacteriaceae > Parapedobacter > Parapedobacter flavus. Next base: position 32,857 of record NZ_JAYKZZ010000017.1, on the reverse strand, counting down.
GTTGATCTTCTTGAACTTGCAGTAAAGTGTTACGTATTTTTCCAATTCATTCCAATAATACGGCGTATCGGAAATGCCCGAATTGATAAAAAAGTGCAGCAGCTTGACCTTGAAATTCGGATTGGGAACGACTTTATTGTTGTAGAAGTCGAGGATGTCTTCCAACCGTATCCCTAAGCGCGATGTATAAAAAGGCGAATCCGGCTGCTCCTCCGCCGCTATGCGGATACCTAAATTACAAGGCTCCTCCAACTCCACTTCGTCATCGTAGATATTGAATTCCTCCTTATTATCTAGTACCGGGATGATGTTCTTGAAACCGTCATGCAACATATCCAGGATATATTGCTTGTACTGATAGGTCTTGAAGCCGTTGCAGATAACGGTGATGTCTTTGTTCACTATGCCTTTCTTCTCCAATGCATCGATCATCGGCATATCGAAGGCTGATGACGTTTCCAAGTGGATGTCATTTTTCAGCGCTTCTTCGACAACATGTCTGAAGTGCGAACTTTTCGTGCAATAACAATATTTGTAGGAACCCCGGTAGTTGTGTTTCAGGATCGCCGTTTGGAAAAGTATCTTTGCTTGCTGTATCTTTTTGCTGATGATGGGAAGATAGGTGAACCTTAGTGGCGTACCGTATGTCTCGATCATCTCCATAAGGTTGAGGTCGTGGAAGAATAATTCGTCATCGATGATTTCAAACCCATCCTGTGGAAAGCTCACACTGAGGTCAAGAAATTCCTGATAGCTCTGCATCTCTTTATTGTATTTTTTTTAATTCTAACAACATATTTCGCATCAGCCGCTGAAGCGAATTAGACGAACATCCGTTTGCAAATAATACGGGGTTTGTCTAGTTTTGGCAAAGATATGTTTTCGGTACGAATACGTCGCTAAAAAATAGTTATCTATTGTAAAAATGTGATTCACGGTACCTGAGCTAAGGAATTAATGCTTAAATACTTACATGAGTAACACGATAGAACAACAACTCATTTACTACACCAAACAGGCCATCAATGAATTATATGGGGCCGATTTACCCGAACACCAGATAGCCATACAGGAAACACGGAAGGAGTTTGAAGGGCAACTTACCATCGTTGTTTTCCCCATGACACGATTTTCTAAAAAGTCGCCAGAAGCCACTGGAAATGATATCGGATCCTACTTACTGGAGCAACTACCGCAGCTTACCGCATTCAATACCATCAAAGGGTTCCTGAACCTGAGCTTGTCTGACGCGTACTGGACCTCCTTGTTTACAACAGCGATTATACATGGAAAGTTTGGTCGGTTTCCCTCCAATGGCCGGAAACTCATGGTGGAATACTCCTCGCCAAACACCAACAAGCCCCTGCACTTGGGCCATATACGCAACAATCTCCTAGGTTATTCGGTAGCCTCCATCTTACAAGCGTATGGCTATGACGTCATCAAGTCCAATCTGGTGAACGATCGGGGTATCCATATCTGTAAATCCATGCTAGCCTGGCAACGGTGGGGAAATGGCGAAACGCCCGAAGCGAGTGGCCTTAAAGGTGACCACCTCGTGGGTAAGTATTACGTGCTTTTCGACAAAGCCTACAAACAGGAAATCGACGAGCTGAAGGCACAAGGATATACAGAAGAAGAAGCTAAAAAGCAAGCACCCATTATCCGCGAAGCGCAGCAAATGCTGCAACGTTGGGAATTGGGCGATGAAACGGTGATCGGGCTCTGGAAAACGATGAACGGCTGGGTCTATTCCGGCTTCGACCAAACGTACACTCGACTCGGTGTGGACTTTGATAAGTACTATTACGAATCGGACACGTACCTTCTCGGCAAGGACATCATTAATGAAGGGTTAGAAAAAGGGGTGTTTTTCCGTAAGGAAGATAACTCGGTATGGATAGACCTTACAGACGATGGGTTGGATGAAAAGTTGGTGTTGCGCGGCGATGGTACCTCGGTGTATATCACGCAGGATATGGGGACCGCACAGCTGAAGTATGACGACTTCGGCATGGACCAGTCCATCTATGTGGTGGGTAACGAGCAGGATTATCATTTCAAGGTACTTTTCCATATTTTGGAAAAGCTGGGTAAACCATGGGCAAAAGGTCTGTTTCATCTGTCATATGGGATGGTCGACCTGCCTTCGGGCAAGATGAAATCGCGTGAGGGTACGGTAGTGGATGCTGATGATCTGATGGACGAGATGACGGCGACTGCCAAACAGCGCACAGAGGAGCTCGGCAAGACCGAAGGACTGGCCGAACCCGAAAAGGCGCAGTTGTATGACATCATCGGCATGGGCGCGCTCAAATACTTCCTCTTGAAGGTGGAACCCAAAAAGCGCTTGCTCTTCGACCCCAATGAATCAATCGATTTCCAGGGGCATACCGGGCCGTTTATCCAGTATACGCATGCCCGTATCCAGTCGGTACTCGCCAAAGGAGACTATCACATGCAGCATGCCATGGTAACACCAGCCACCCTGTCGGCAAGCGAACGTGATCTGATTCAGCTGCTCGGCAATTATCCTGCTACCATTGCATCGGCAGCCAGTGGATTCAGTCCAGCACACATAGCCAACTACGGGTATGAAGTGGCTAAACAATATAACAAATTCTATCACGAGGAGACCATCCTCAAGGCAACAGATGAAACCGTTCGGAATTTCAGGTTGCATCTCTCGGCGGCCACGGCGCGCATCATTGCCGACAGTATGCGGCTGTTGGGCGTTGAGGTGCCAGATCGCATGTAAAACATAATTAACCGTATGGATAAGGTAATCAATGTAGGGCTGATCGGCTTTGGCGCCGCCGGCCAGGTGTTCCACGCCCCCGTTATCACATCAGTGGCCGGTTTGCGCTTGCACCGCGTCACTGCCCGAAAGCCGGAACAACAGGCGTTGCTGCGGCAACGGTACCCTCACGCCATACCGGTTGCAAACGCGGAGGCGATCATCCAAGCCGATGACATCGATTTGGTCGTGGTGGCCACCTCCAACGACGTGCACCACCCCTTAGCCAAAGCGGCGCTGCTCGCCGGCAAGCATGTGGTGGTCGAAAAGCCGTTTACCAACACATCGGCACAGGCCGATGAACTCATCACGTTGGCACAGCAGCAAAGCCGATTGCTCACCGTGCACCACAATGCGCGTTGGAACAGTGATTACCTGACGGTCAAGAAAGTGATCGAAAGCGGGCGGTTGGGCAGGCTGGTCGCTTTCGAAGCACGGTATGACCGGTTCCGTAATACGCTTAAGGAAAATGCGTGGCGCGAGGAAGATCTGCCTGGATCAGGTATCCTCTACGACCTGGGCGCACATCTTATCGACCAGTCCATCGTCCTGTTCGGTCTGCCGCAGGCGGTCAATGCGGATTTGCGTAAGCAGCGGACCGGCGCCCAAGCAGTGGACGATTTTGAGCTGATCCTCCATTATCCGCGGTTAAAGGTGTCGCTCAAAGGTGCCATGCTCGTGAAAGAACCGTCGCCAAGGTATGCCCTGTATGGAACGGATGGTGCGTTCGTTAAATATGGGGTCGATCCGCAGGAAGCAGCGCTCAAAGCGGGGAAGTCGCCCAAGGATGATCTTCATTGGGGAAAGGAGCCCGAAGAAATATGGGGCAAACTGAATGTGCTTGAAAACGGCCAGGACCACATTGGTTACCTTCCCAGCGAGCGGGGGAACTATCCGGCGTTTTACCGGAACGTGTACGAAGCAATTACCAGGCAAAGTGAATTGCAGGTGAAACCGGAACAGGCACGGGACGTGATCCGGGTGATTGAACGGGCCGAGCAAAGCTGGGCCGAAAAACGCACGTTAGACTTCTGATAACAGATAACAGACAATAGATAACAGACAACAGATAACTGACAATAGACATTTGGCTAACGACATACAACATACCAAGTACGACGCCATCATCATCGGGGGCGGGGCATGTGGCCTCATGTGTGCCGTCCAAGCCGGTGCGCGTGGCAGGCGTACGTTGGTTTTGGAACGCAACGATCGACCGGGAGCCAAAATCCTGATTTCGGGCGGTGGCCGCTGTAATTACACCAACCTTCATACGTCAGTGGAAAATTTCGTGTCGGCAGAACCGGAATTCGCCCGCACGGTGTTTGCGCAATGGACGGTGGCAGACACCGTGGGGTTCTTCGAACAACACGGCATCAGAGGCAAGGAGAAAACCTTGGGCCAGCTGTTTCCGACCAGTGATAAGGCAACCGATGTTGTGCGTGTTTTAGTTGACTTGATGCAGCGGTATGCGCAAGAAATGCTATTGAATAGCAACGTGATTGCTGTCGATCGATTGGCCGATAATCTTTTCGAAATAACGTACGAGCGGGATGGTGGCGTGCAGCGGGTACGTGCGCCGTCTGTGGTACTTGCCAGTGGCGGATTGCCCGTTGCGAAGCTCGGTGCCAGTGACTTAGCACTCCGTATTGCCCGCCAGTTCGGCATGGAGGTCACGCCCACCGCGCCGGCACTCGTCCCGCTGGCCATCACCGGTAAAGATGCCGACTGGTTCTCGGCACTCTCGGGCAACAGCGTGTATTGCCGCGTGTCTAATGAGCGAGCAACCTTTGAAGAGAACATCCTCTTCACCCATTGGGGGCTCAGCGGTCCGGCCATACTGCAGCTATCTTCGTATTGGCGGCCCGGAGAGACCATCATGATCGACCTGCTGCCCGGCCGTTCGATCGAACAGCTCATCAAGTCCGAACGCCAGGCAGGTGGGGCACTGCTGGTGCGGCAGCTTTTGGGCGATTTCTATTCGCGTAGGCTGGTAGAATCACTCGGTAAATTCCTTCCCATCGATACCAAGATAGCCTCACTCAGTAAGGTCGATGCGAAGCGTATTGCGACAACTATTCACCGGTTCACGGTAAGGCCAGCAGGAGATAAAGGGTATGACAGGGCCGAGGTGATGCGGGGTGGTGTGGCTACCCATGAATTGGTACCGCAGACCTTGGAGGCAAAGCGTGTCAAAGGCGTGTATTTCGGCGGGGAGGGAGTAGACATGACCGGGTGGTTGGGCGGTTACAATTTCCAGTGGGCATGGGCCAGCGGCTATGTGATTGCACAGGCGATTTGAGGTAATCGGTTGGTACTCATTTGTTCTCTACATGAACCCATTCAAAAGGCGTTTCAATGGCCTGGTTTTTGGTGCATTAACAACGCGTAAAGTTATTAACAAAATCATATCACGTTGTTTATCAAGGTGCGTTGGTTTTTATTAACATGTTTTGCACAATTGATGTTAATAAGTTATATTGCTAATTGTACTTGTTTCAAGCGTAAGCACATTAAAAAAAGAAGTTGTGAAAAGGCTGTTTAGAACTTGTGAAAAAGGGGGTCGTTAATTTCCCTAGTTTTGTTACGCTGTTTAAATGCTCGGTCGGGATTTGAAAGGGTTGGATTTTCGTCAGCCCTTATTGGCAGCCGGTAATAAACCACGAAGTCGGTACGATATATATTGAGATAAATTGGTATAAAATATTGTTTGTAAATAAAGATGACAAACCAGAATGAACATACATCCAATCCAACAGGTGCTTCAGGCCGGGGCTCGTTTGCCGAGCGCCGTACACGGTTGAATAATTTGGTGAGCGGATTGGGGAAGCTGCCGCCGCAGGCCGGCGATTTGGAAGAGGCCGTGCTAGGGGCACTCATGCTGGAAAAAGACGCACTCAGCGAAGTCATTGATATCCTCAAGCCCGAAACGTTTTATGTAGAGGCGCACCAGAAGATTTTTGAGGCCATCTACAACCTGTTCCAGAAATCATCACCCATTGATTTGCTTACGGTCACTGCCGAGCTGCGCAAAATGGGAGCGTTGGAATTGGTCGGGGGGGCGTATTATATCACGCAACTTACAGACCGGGTTGTTTCGGCTGCAAATATCGAATACCACGCCCGTATCATCTCCCAGAAGTACATCCAGCGTGAACTGATTAAGATATCGACCGAAATCATCAATAACGCATACGAAGACACCACCGATATCTTCGACCTGTTGGACCATGCGGAGAAAAGCTTATTTGATATTGCCCAGAACAACCTCCGTCGTGATACGCGCAAGATGGACGACATCATGCGCGAGGCTGTGGAGGCGCTGGAGACCCTGCGCGACCGTACCGATGGCTTAACCGGCGTGCCGTCGGGTTTCACCGAGCTAGACCGGATGACATCGGGTTGGCAGCCTTCGGATCTGGTGATTGTGGCTGCCCGGCCAGCTATGGGGAAGACCGCTTTCGTGTTGAGCTGCGCACGCAATGCGGCGGTAGACCACGACAAGCCCGTTGCGGTTTTCTCTCTCGAAATGTCTTCAGTTCAATTGGTTAACCGGCTGATATCAGGCGAGACCGAAATTGAACAGGAAAAGATCCGTAAAGGCAATTTGGCCGACCATGAGTGGACGCAGCTCCATTCGCGTATCGACCGCCTTACCCAGGCGACCTTGTTGATTGATGATACACCTGCACTTAACATTTTCGAGTTCCGGGCGAAATGCAGGCGGTTGAAAGCCCAGTACGATATCCAGATGGTCATTGTGGATTACCTGCAGCTGATGCATGGTAAGAATGATGGCAAGGGGGGTAACCGCGAACAGGAGATCGGTAGCATCTCCCGGTCGCTCAAGTCGGTAGCCAAAGAATTGAATATTCCCGTTATCGCCCTGTCGCAGCTTAGCCGTGCGGTGGAAAGCCGCCCGGGGGGCAGCAAACGGCCCATGTTGTCCGACCTGCGGGAGTCGGGTTCCATCGAACAGGATGCCGACATGGTGTTGTTTCTTTACCGGCCCGAATACTACGGCCTCACCGAAGACGAAGCGGGGCGGCCCACGGCCGGCGTCGGTGAGATCATCATTGCCAAGCACCGGAATGGTGAAACCGGAACGGTACAGCTCCGCTTTGTCGGCAAATATGTTAAATTTACCGATTTGGAGGATGATTTTTCATTTGGCGGCGGACCGGCTTTCGGTGAACAGGATTCATTTTCGGCGGGCATAGCGCCCTCAGCATCATTCGATCAACCAGGTAGCATCACGCGGCAATCGCGCATGAACGACATGAACGACGATTCGCCTTTTTAGCCTGAAATTTCATATCTTTACACCGCAATCGAGAAAGATATTTACATACACGGACTTTGGATTATTTAGCTGGATTAAACCCTTCGCAACGGGCTGCCGTAGAACAAACCGAAGGGCCTGTGATGATCGTTGCGGGTGCAGGCTCGGGGAAAACTCGGGTAATCACCTATCGCGTGGCTCACTTGGTCCGAAACGGCGTGGACCCGTTCCATATTTTAGTACTTACTTTTACCAACAAAGCGGCGAAAGAGATGCGTCAGCGTATCATGAGCGTGGTGGGCAACGAGGCCAAAAATATTTGGATGGGCACCTTCCACTCCGTGTTTGCAAAGATACTTCGCGTCGAGGCCGAGCACATCGGTTACCCGCGCAATTTTACCATCTACGATACAGATGATAGCAAAAGTCTCATCAGGACTATCCTGAAAGAGATGCAACTGGACGATAAGCTGTATAATGCGAATTTTGTCTACAACCGGATCTCGTCCGCCAAAAACAACCTCATTTCGGCCCAGGAGTACAACAGCAACGAACAGCTCCAGGCCGACGACTTTTCCAACGGCCGTGGCCAGATGGGGCAGGTCTACCTCACGTACGCCCAGCGCTGTTATAAAGCGGGGGCTATGGATTTTGACGATCTCTTGTTTAAAACCAACGTGCTTTTCCGCGAATACCCCGATGTGCTCCACAAATACCAGCATAAATTTAAATACCTGATGGTGGATGAGTATCAGGATACCAACTTCTCGCAATACCTCATCGTGCGTAAGCTGGCTGCCATCAACGAGAACATCTGTGTAGTGGGCGACGATGCGCAGAGCATCTATGCGTTCCGCGGAGCCAACATCCAGAACATTCTCAACTTTGAGAAGGACTACCCGGATCTGAAGGTCTTTAAGCTGGAGCAGAACTACCGCTCCACCCAGAATATCGTGAATGCGGCCAACAGCATCATTGCTAATAACAAAAACCAGTTGCAGAAGCATGTGTTTTCTGAAAACGAAACCGGAGAAAAGATCAAGGTGCACCGGGCATTCAGTGATAATGAGGAAGGGAAGATCGTAGCGGAGGCGATTGCACAAGAGCGGGCCCTGCACGGCGGAAACTACCGTGATTTCGCCATCCTGTACCGCACCAATGCACAGTCGCGCGCGATGGAAGAAGCCTTTCGGAAAATCAATATCCCCTATAAAATCTATGGTGGCACCTCCTTTTACCAGCGTAAGGAAATCAAAGATTTGATCGCATATTTCCGGCTGACATTTAATCCGAACGACGAGGAGGCCATCAAACGCGTAATCAATTACCCCCGGCGGGGTATCGGCGATACAACGGTGGATCGCATCCGCGTGGCGGCCGACCAGCGCCAAACGACGCTGTGGGAAGTCATCAGCAACGCCGCCACCCACCTCGATGGACGCAGTGCCGGCGCCGTGGGTGCATTTGCTGCAATGATACAGGGGTTTCAAGTGGAGGCCAAGAAACATCCCGCGTATGATGCTGCCATGCACATCGCCCAGCAGTCGGGTATATTGAAAGACCTCTATGCCGACAAATCGGTAGAAGGCCTCAGCCGCTACGAAAATATACAAGAATTGCTCAACGGCATCAAAGAGTTCAGTGAGCGTGAGGATATTGAGGATCGGGGGCTCGACGTCTTCATGCAGGATGTGGCTTTGCTTACCAACGATGACAACGATAAAGATCCAAACGCGGATACGGTATCGTTGATGACCATCCACTCGTCGAAAGGGCTGGAGTTCCCCCATGTGTTTATTGTGGGGCTAGAGGAAAACCTGTTCCCCTCGCAACTGTCGCTCAACTCCCGCAGTGACCTCGAGGAAGAACGGCGACTCTTCTATGTGGCCGTTACCCGCGCGGAGAAGAAGCTTACGCTCAGCTATGCGACTTCCAGGTACCGCTGGGGCACGCTCAATAATTGCGAGCCGAGCCGGTTTCTTGATGAGCTGAATCCCGCCTACCTTGAGCTCGATTTTAAACCGCGGCCCGTTCCTGAAAGTGGCGCATCGTTTGCCGGCGAGCGGTCGGCATGGAGCGAGCGCGATGTATTCACGAAACCGAAGCCGAAAGTGACGCCTAAAACGCGGACATTATTACCCAAGGCGCACAACCCTACGCCGGGGTTTACACCATCAGACACGAGCAACCTTCAGGTTGGCATGGAAGTAGAGCATGAGCGCTTCGGCTTCGGAAAGGTGATACAGGTTGAAGGCAACAAAAACGATGTGAAAGCAACTATTTTCTTCAAAGAATTGGGACAGAAACAATTGTTGCTTAAATTTGCGAAATTGCGAATCGTGGGATAAGCGAAATAAGAACGAAAGAACTATGGAGATGAATTTTGATTACAATAGCACGCGGCCGAAGCTGATCTTGGCGGAATATGGCCGTAATGTGCAAAATATGGTGGATTATATCTGTGCATTACCTACCAAGGAAGAGCGCAATAGCTATGCCCAGGTCATCATTGATATGATGGGGTTCCTCAATCCCCACCTCCGCGATGTGGCCGATTTCAAGCATAAGCTGTGGGACCACCTGCATATCATATCCGATTTTAAAATCGATGTGGATTCGCCATACCCTATACCTGATCAGGATTCGATCCATCCTAAGCCCGAGCTGCTCAACTATCCGCAGCACCGCATCAGGTACAAGCATTATGGCCACACCGTCGAGGACATGATCGAGCGGGCCAGGATAATCAACGACCCTGAAAAGAAGCAGAGCATGACGCTGTCCATCGCCAATTTCATGAAAATGGCTTACCTTACCTGGAATAAGGATTCGGTATCCGACGAGTTCATCATTGCCGATCTCCGCGAACTTTCGGGTGGCGAACTGAAGCTGTCGCCGGATGTGACCCTGACAAAGCTCGACTTCAAGAGCCCGCCTCCGGGAAGCCGTACGAAAGGCGGGAGCACCCCGCAAAACGGTGGTAACGGGAAGAGTAATAAAAAGCTGCCGCAAAAGAAAAAGAGGAAGTATTGAACGCATTCGAAATACACGGTGGTAAGTCGCTGAAGGGGGAGATCATTCCCCAAGGGGCCAAGAATGAGGCTCTCCAGATTCTCTCGGCGGTATTGCTTACCGAAGAAACGATGACCATTAGTAACATCCCCGATATAAAGGATGTGAATAAGCTCATCGAGCTGCTGACCGATTTGGGTGTTGAGGTGAAGCGACTAAGTAAAGACACCTACACCTTCCGTGCAAAGGATATCAACCTCGATTATTTCAAATCAACGGAATTCAAAGCCAAAGGCAGCGGGCTACGCGGGTCGATCATGATTGTAGGACCGTTGCTGGCGCGGTTCGGCCAAGCGGCCATTCCCAAACCGGGAGGCGATAAAATTGGGCGCCGTCGGCTCGATACCCACTTTCTGGGGTTTGAAAAATTGGGCGCCCGGTTTCATTATGATGCCGACACCCATTTCTTCAATGTTGATGCCACCAACCTTACCGGCACGTATATCCTCATGGAGGAAGCTTCGGTAACGGGAACAGCCAATATCGTCATGGCCGCCGTGTTAGCAAAAGGTACAACTACGATCTATAACGCCGCATGCGAGCCTTACCTCCAGCAACTGTGTAAGATGCTGAACCGCATGGGTGCAAGCATCGCCGGCATCGGTTCGAACCTGTTAACCATCGAAGGGGTGGATAGGCTGGGGGGTACCGATCACCGCATGTTGCCCGATATGATCGAGGTCGGATCTTTTATCGGATTGGCCGCAATGACGGGTTCGGAGCTGACCATAAAGGATGTGCATTTCGACGAACTGGGTGTCATTCCGGCGGTGTTTTCCAAACTGGGTATCCAATTTGAGCGCCGGGGGGACGATATTTACATACCTGCACAAAGCAACTACGAGATCGATACGTTTATCGATGGCTCCATCCTGACGGTTTCGGATGCACCTTGGCCCGGATTCACGCCCGATTTGCTCAGTATTGTGCTCGTAATTGCTACACAGGCCAAAGGCAATGTGTTGATTCACCAGAAGATGTTCGAGAGCCGACTGTTTTTTGTCGACAAGCTTATTGATATGGGGGCACAGATCATTCTCTGCGATCCGCACCGGGCCACTGTGATCGGGCTCAACCACGCGTTCAAGCTGCGCGGTATCGAAATGACATCGCCCGATATACGCGCGGGGGTTTCGCTGTTGATTGCAGCACTTTCGGCGCAAGGGAAATCCGTTATACATAACATCGAGCAGATCGAACGTGGCTATCAAGATATCGAGCGGCGGTTGCAGGCATTGGGTGCCGATATCAAGCGTATTGAGGCAGACCCTAAACTTCACTGAAAACATTTTTGACCGGCGCTTGTTAATTCGCCTATATACTGGATAGAACGTGCACCTTGTATATTAATGTTTAACCATATAATTACCAATCATCAGAAAATCATGGAAAAAGTAGTATTAACAATGGTAGCGGGCGCATTGCTGCTCACATCATGCGTAAGCAACCCCGAAGGAAAACGAGCGGAGACGTCGGAAAATGTGGAAGAAGCGGCACACTCGCATACCGCCAACCAACTGGCTGTAGACACGGCACAGTCCACGGTGCAGTGGACAGGCAGGAAGGTAAGCGGTGAGCACCACGGCGATGTCCAGGTTAAGTCGGGTACGCTGACGGTAGAGGAAAATAAGTTGGTAGGTGGCAGTTTTATTATCGACCTCACCACCATTACCAACCACGATCTGGAGGGTGAATACAAAGGTAAGCTGGAAGGGCACCTGAAATCCGCTGATTTCTTCGACGTGGATAACCATCCCGAGGCGAATTTCGAAATCACCAACGTGGAAGAAGGTGCTGAGGCTGGCCATGTTGTGATTTCCGGCAACCTAACCATCCGTGGGGTTACCAAGAACATCACATTCGATGCACAGGTTCACGAAGCAAGTGCTAGCGCGGTGAAGGCAACGGCCGATTTCAATATCGCCCGTGAAGACTGGGGCGTTAACTATGCCGGCCAGGCAGACGACCTCATCAGTAAAGAAATCAATTTCAAAGTGACACTTGTTGCCGGTGCGTAAGTATTAGGTGCAATCGATCTAGATTAAAGCCCGTCTCGTTTCAACCGAGACGGGTTTTTTTATCCGGAAATCGCATTGATGATATCGTATTGTGTGATGATGGTGATCTTGCCGTATTCATCTTCTACCAATACAGCCTGGTTGTCTTTGTGGATGAGCGACGAGATCTTATCGATGGAAGTGCGTAGATCGACAAAGGGGAATGGGGCGGTACAGATTTCCATGACCTCAGCCGATTTCAGTGTCGGGTTGTCGAGCAACGCATTCAGGATGTCTGATTCGGTGACCTTTCCGATGATCATTCCCTGTTGGGTTACCGGTATTTGTGAGATGTTGAGCGTTTTCATGCTGTTGAACGTCTCGATGACCGTTTGTTCTACATCGGCCATAATGAGCGGCACGTCACCCCGCTTCTTGAGGATGGTCTGCGCCGTTAGTTTTTCATCTTCCAGGAATCCGCGCTCACGCAACCAGTCTTCGTTGTACATCTTACCCATATAGCGCGACCCATGGTCGTGCAGGATAACCACTACTACGGAATCATCGTTGAGCTGATCGCCCAGCTGGAGCAGTCCGGCTACGGCAGCCCCCGCCGAATTACCCGCGAAGATGCCTTCTTTACGCGCTAAGTCGCGCGTCATCAATGCCGCATCTTTGTCGGTTACTTTCTCGAAGTAGTCAATCACGTCAAATGCAACATTTTTAGGAAGGAAATCTTCACCGATGCCTTCGGTGATGTACGGGTATATCTCGTTCTTGTCAAAAATACCGGTTTCCTTGTATTTTTTGAATACCGATCCGTAGGAGTCGATACCCCATACAAGGATATCGGGTTTTTTCTTTTTGAGGTATTTACCCGCCCCGCTGATGGTTCCGCCGGTACCTACGCCGGCAACCAGGTGGGTAATTTTACCTTCGGTCTGTTCCCATATTTCCGGCCCCGTTTGCTCGTAATGCGCCTGCGTATTAGAGAGGTTGTCGTACTGGTTAGCTTTCCACGAGTTGGGGATCTCGCGTTCCAGTCGGCTAGATACCGAATAATAGGAGCGGGGGTCTTCGGGGTCTACGTTGGTAGGGCATACGATGACCTCTGCGCCGAATGCCCGCAGGGCATCAATCTTTTCCTTCGATTGCTTGTCTGTTGTGGTGAAAATACAGCGGTAGCCTTTGATTACCGCCGCCATGGCCAGGCCCATGCCGGTATTGCCCGATGTGCCTTCGATGATGGTGCCACCCGGTTTGAGCAGTCCCGCCGCTTCGGCATCTTCGATCATCTTTACCGCCATGCGGTCTTTGATGGAGTTGCCGGGGTTGGTCGTTTCTATTTTAACCAGTATGGTGCCCTTTAACCTGCTGGTAATGCGGTTGAGTTTCACCATAGGCGTATTGCCTATGGTCTCCAGTATATTGTTGTGCCACATGGTTTCTAGGTTATTGAGATTAAAACTTCAGATGCTTTACGGTCAATCCGTTGTTGATGAGCTGACGGAGGGATTCGATACCGATGGTAAGGTGGGTTTCCACGAATTGGGCGGTAACGTTCGAGTCGCTTTCAGCCGTTTTAATCCCCTCGGGTATCATCGGCTGATCCGATACCAGCAGCAGTGCCCCAGTTGGTATTTTGTTCGCAAAACCTACCGAAAAGATGGTAGCGGTCTCCATATCGACCAACATGGCGCGGATGCTCTTGAGGTACTTCTTGAAATCTTTATCGTGTTCCCACACCCGCCTGTTGGTGGTATAGACGGTGCCCGTCCAATAATCAAGGGCATGGTCGCGTATGGTCGTTGAGATGGCTTTCTGCAGTGCAAAGGCGGGTAGCGCCGGTACTTCGGGCGGGAAATAGTCGTTGGAGGTGCCCTCACCACGGATGGCTGCGATGGGAAGCACCAGATCGCCAATCTTATTTTTCTTTTTCAACCCGCCGGCCTTGCCCAAGAACAGTACCGCTTTCGGCGATATGGCCGACAGCAGGTCCATGATGGTAGCCGCCATGGGGCTGCCCATCCCGAAATTGATGATGGTAATGCCCTCGGCCGTTACACTTTGCATCGGCTTATCCAACCCCAAGATGGGGGCATTGTCATGCATTTCGGAAAAGAGCTTTAGGTAGTTAGAAAAGTTCGTTAGCAGGATGTAATCCCCGAATTCGTCTAATGGGCGGTTGGTATAACGCGGCAGCCAATTATTTACAATTTCTCCTTTACTTTTCAGGCCCGGTTTGATGGGCGTTTCTGCGGGATTATTCTTCTTTTTTGCCATAGCCTAAAAATAAACTGCATCGCCCGTCTGTTAACCGAAAGAGAAAGGCACAACCACGTGGGTTGAAAATCCCCCCGACTTTGTATCGGGGGGGGGACAAACGTTATGCTGCTTTCAGCTTCTTCAAATCGGACTTCTCGAATTTATGTTTGGCGTATTCGAGCGATATATACAGTGTTTTCTGTTCGCCTTTGTCTGAGGGGATTTCGAACATAGCATCCAGCATGATGGCTTCGCAAATGGACCGGAGCCCCCGTGCGCCAAGCTTGAACTCATTGGCCTTATCTACGATGAACTGGTAAACATCATCGTCGAACTTCAACTCTACGTCCTCATATTCAAACAATTTCTGATATTGCTTGATCAGTGCATTTTTCGGTTCGGTAAGGATATTCAATAATGTCTCTTTATCCAACGGGTTGAGGTAAGTAAGTACCGGCAACCGGCCAATCAGCTCGGGGATGAGGCCGTAACTTTTCAGGTCTTGTGGGGTGATGTACTTCAGCAGGTTATTTAAATCCACTTCCACCTCATCCTGATTTACCTTATATCCGATGGTTTGGGTACGCAATCGGTTGGCAATCTTCTTCTGGATGCCATCAAATGCCCCGCCGCACATGAATAGGATGTTGTTGGTATTCACGGCAATCATCTTTTGGTCGGGATGTTTACGTCCTCCCTGTGGCGGTACATTCACGATGGTTCCTTCCAAGATTTTCAACAAGGCTTGCTGCACTCCTTCACCAGATACATCACGTGTAATCGATGGGTTATCGCTTTTGCGGGCAATTTTATCGATTTCGTCGATATAAATAATCCCCCGTTCGGCAGCGGCCACGTCGTAATCTGCCGCTTGCAAGAGCCGGGTGAGAATGCTTTCCACATCTTCGCCTACATATCCCGCTTCCGTTAATACAGTAGCGTCGCATATGCAAAACGGCACATTTAGAATTTTGGCGATGGTTTTAGCGAGCAACGTCTTGCCAGTACCCGTTTCGCCCACCATGATGATGTTGGATTTTTCGAGCTCAATCTCGTCCTTGTCGGTCTTTTGGTTCAGCCGTTTATAATGATTATATACGGCTACAGCCATCACCCGCTTGGCATCATCCTGCCCAATGACGTATTGATCGAGGTGCTCCTTGATTTCAATCGGGCGTATAAGCTTCAATGTAGTTTGGAGCGCCTTGCTCTTGCGGAGGTTCATCTCCTCGGTCAATATTTCACCGGCCTGGGCAATGCAACGGTCACAGATATGCGCACCATCGCCCGCGATGAGCATCAGTGCGTCCTGCTTCCGTATGCCACAGAACGAGCAAGTCACTTCCTTTGTGTTTTTAGCCATGGTTATTTTCCTTTTTTGGACGCCAGCACTTCATCCACCATGCCGTGCTCTTTGGCTTCTTCAGCAATCATCCAATAATCACGATCTGACGATTTTTCTACCCATTCGTAGCTTTTTCCAGCGTGGTGCGCGATGATATCGTAAAGTTCCTTTTTGATTTTCAGCATTTCGCGGAGGTTAATCTCCATGTCGGCAGCCACACCCTGCGCGCCGCCAGAAGGCTGGTGTATCATCACCCGCGAGTGGGTCAATGCTGCGCGTTTTCCTTTGGCACCGGCACATAGCAACACTGCTGCCATCGATGCAGCCATACCGGTGCAGATGGTGGCCACATCCGGAGTGATATACTGCATGGTATCGTAGATTCCCAAGCCGGCATATACGCTGCCCCCGGGAGAGTTTATGTAAATCTGGATGTCGCGTTGCGCATCGGCAGATTGCAGGAACAGCAGCTGCGCCTGGATGATATTGGCCACCTGGTCGCCTACAGGGTCGCCCATAAAAATGATGCGATCCATCATCAACCGCGAAAACACATCCATCTGGGCAACGTTCATTTGCCGTTCTTCGATGATGTAGGGGGTGAGCGATGTAGGCATTTTGCGTTCCACGCGACCGATGAAGCCGTCTACGTGTTGGCTACCGATCCGATGGTGCTTGATGGCGTATTTTCTGAATTCGTTTTTGTCGATACTCATGGTTTCTGTTCTATTATCTTGCTAAGATAGGTGATTCTGTCCAATTATTAAATAGCCATTTGGCTATTTATCTTTGGGCAAACATCGCGCCACCGGGCCATGGTGCGGCTTCCCTGCCAAAATGCCGGGTAACCGAGCTGTCACCCTGTCGGTATCCATTCGGCAGAATGACGGTGCGTCACGACCGGTAGTCGGGCAAATCGGCAAGGAATTCGAAGCGACCCTCATCGAAATGGATGCGGCAATAGAAGTGTTGCAGCCCATTGCTTACCAAGAGGAGCGGCACGCGGTGTACCATGTTGTATCGTGCAATCTGTTCGAACGTAGCTTGGGTAATCTTTACGGCCGGCGCTTTGAATTCTGCCAGTAAAATTTTGTTTCCCTGGGTGTCATACACCATCAAGTCGCTACGCCGCGGCATGTTGTTGAGTGTCAGTCCGCCTTCTAATTTGATGAGCGACCGGGGGTATCGCTTCGCATGGATAAGGTGATTTACCCAGTGCTGGCGGACCCACTCTTCGGGGGTAAGCACCAGTTGTTTCTTCCGCAATTCATCAAATATGAGTAGCTTCGTGCCGTCCCGCTGGATGTCGGCCGGATACGTTGGCAAATTGAGGGGTATGGGGGTAAACATCTTGCAAAAGTAGGGTTTAAATGTGTAATTTGGCAACGCGAAAGGCGGTAGTGAAAAATGGATACCAATAAAATCATTTCCGATATCAAGAGCAAGAAGCTCCTGCCGGTTTACCTCTTGCATGGAGAGGAGCCCTATGCCATCGATTTGGTGAGCGATTGCATCGAAACGCAGGTGCTCGACGAGGCGCAGCGCGGGTTCGACCAAACCGTGTTGTATGGTAAGGATACCGACTTTACCACGATGGTGAGTGCCGCACGGCGGTACCCCATGATGAGTGATTACCAGGTAATCATTGTCAAGGAGGCGCAAAACCTGAAATGGAAGGAAGACGAATTGCTGGTCGCGTATCTTGAGAACCCGATGAAGAGCACG
The DNA here is from genome assembly GCF_035818675.1 of Parapedobacter flavus. NCBI lineage: Bacteria > Pseudomonadati > Bacteroidota > Sphingobacteriia > Sphingobacteriales > Sphingobacteriaceae > Parapedobacter > Parapedobacter flavus. Next base: position 15,374 of record NZ_JAYKZZ010000017.1, on the reverse strand, counting down.
GTACTCGTGCTGGCTTACAAGCATGCCAAATTCGATAAGCGGCGTAAGGTTTATAAAGCTGCCCAAAAAGCAGGGATCGTACTGGAATCGCCAAAGCTATACGACGATAAAGTAGCACCCTGGATCAACACCTTTGTGAAGGATAGGGGCTGGCGCATCCATCCGCAGGCCGCGGCCATGATGGCGGAGTACCTCGGTGCCGACCTGTCTAAAGTGGTCAACGAGCTCGAAAAGCTCATGCTCAACGTGCCCAAGGAACAGGAAATCTCCGTTCAAGACATCGAACGTAATATCGGCATCAGCAAAGATTTCAATGTGTTCGAGCTCACCACAGCGCTGGCGAAGCGCGATGTTGCCAAAGCTTTCCGTATTGTCGACTACTTTGCCGCCAATCCACGCAGCAACCCCATGCCGGTGGTATTGGGAGCAATGGGTGGCTATTTTACCAAAGTGTTGAAATATCATTACTTGACGGATAGGTCGCCTCAATCGTTGTCGCGTGAGCTGGGTGTACACCCTTTTTTTACGCGGGAGTACGACATCGCTGCCCGTACGTTCAACCGGCGCAAAACATTCGATATTATGGCCCATTTGCGCGAGTGCGACCTGAAATCAAAGGGCTTGAACGCGGTTAACCTGGAACAAGGCGATTTACTGAAAGAACTGGTTTATAAAATACTCTATTGACAAAAAACACGATGAATAAAAATACGCTGCTACTCGTATGCCTGGTGTGCTGCACCTGTTTTTCTACCCATGCACAGCGCCGGGGCACTTATACGCTTCTACAGGCAGGCGGCATTTTCGGTATGGCCACTTCGGCCGATCAATCGGTGATGCATGGCTATCAATTCCAGTTTGCATTCGGCCGTAATTTTTACGACCGGATGTACCTCGGCTTGGGTATCGGCAATGATGTGTATCGGGGGCGAGCAACGTTGGCCGATGGCAGTCGGTCTACCCGCCGTGTCAATACGTTGCCCATATTCGCCGATTTCAGGGTACCGGTTGCGCAGGTATCAGCGCTAGGCAAGTTTGGCCTACTGGCCAATGCGGGCTATGCGCCCAGCATCGGTGCAGACTTCTTCAAGGGGTTTATGGGCAAAGCCGGTATCACGTATGGCCATATGCTGGTAGGCGGCTCGGATCTGTTGTTCAGCACAGGGTATGGCTTCCAACAGTTCGACTCTCGTTTTTCCGGCAGTAGTTTCTACCAGCACAATATCTTTTTAACGGTGGGGCTGTTCGTGCATTAAGCACGGCGGGTTACACGTACATCGCTTCCCGCTGCTCTTTTACCACATCGCTGTTGACGTACTCGTCATAAGACATCAGCTTGTCGATGATGCCGCCCGGTGTCAGCTCAATGATGCGGTTGGCTACGGTCTGTGTCAGCTCATGGTCGCGCGAAGTAAACAGGACGCTTCCGCGGAAATCGACCAGCCCATTGTTCAGTGCCGTGATGGATTCCAGGTCCAAGTGGTTTGTTGGCTCGTCGAGCAGTAGCATATTGGCCTGCTGCAGCATCATCCGCGAGAACATGCAGCGCATTTTTTCGCCGCCCGATAATACCGAACATTTTTTCATCACTTCTTCTCCCGAAAAAAGCATCTTTCCCAAGAAGCCCCGGATGAACTGCTCATCCTTGTCTGCAGCGGAATACTCGCGCAGCCAGTCGATGAGGTTTTCTGATTTGCCTTCAAAATACGGACCATTGTCCATTGGGATGTCGGCAATGCTGATGGTGATGCCCCATTTGAAGCTACCCGTATGGTCCTTATCCCGTCCCGTCAATACATCGTAAAATGCCGTGGTGGCCAAGCTATTCTGCGAAAGCACCGCGATTTTGTCGCCTTTGTTCACCATGAAGTTCACATCACTGAACAATGTCTCGCCGTTGAGGGTTTTGCCCAAGTTCTCCACCTGCAGAATTTGGTCGCCCGCCTCGCGGGCCATGGTGTTGAACATAATAGCCGGATACTTCCGGTTGGACGGCTTAATCTCCTCGAAATTGATCTTCTCAAGCGCCTTCTTCCGGCTGGTGGCCTGCTTGGATTTGGAGGCGTTGGCGCTGAACCGGCGGATGAATTCCTGCAGTTCCTTCACCTTATCTTCCATCTTTTTGTTTTGGTCGGCGCGCTGCTTCAGGGCCAGCTGGCTGGATTCATACCAAAACGTATAGTTACCTGTATAGATGTTCATCTTGCCGAAGTCGATGTCTACCACATGGGTACATACCGAATCGAGGAAGTGTCTATCATGCGATACCACCAGCACAATGGCTTCGTAGCCTGCGAGGAAATCCTCCAGCCAGGCAATGGTATGGATGTCAAGGTCGTTGGTAGGCTCATCGAGGAGCAAGATGTCGGGGCTGCCGAAAAGTGCCTGCGCCAAGAGTACCCGCACCTTCTGGTTGCCGTCAAGTTCTTTCACCAATTTATAATGGAGGTTTTCGTCTATACCCAGGTTGCTGAGCAACGTGGCAGCGTCGCTTTCGGCATTCCAGCCATCCATTTCCGCAAATTTAGCTTCCAGCTCACCTGCCCGCTCTCCATCGGCATCCGTAAAGTCTTCCTTGGCGTAGATGGCATCCTTCTCTTTCATGATGTCATAGAGGGCCTTGTGCCCCATCATTACCGTTTCGATCACCGGAAACTCGTCAAATGCATAGTGGTCCTGGCTGAGCACTGCCATCCGTTCGCCCGGCGTGAAACTTACAGAACCCGAAGTCGGGTCCACATCGCCAGAGATGATTTTGAGAAACGTGGATTTGCCAGCACCGTTGGCACCAATGATGCCATAGCAGTTGCCAGGTGTGAACTTGAGGTTGACGTCTTCAAACAAAACCCGCTTACCATAGCGGAGCGAAAGATTGGATACATTAATCATGGCCGCAAAGGTACGGTTTAAAAAGTTAAATCGCGAGGCGGGATTAGCAGTGGGAACTTACCGCGCAATGAGTTTCGTTTCCAGTACGATGTTTTCAAAATCGTATACCGGGTACCGGCTTTCGATGAGTTGGATGAGCATGTCCATGGCTACGCGGCCCATTTCAAATGCCGGCTGGCGTACGCAGGTAAAACCCGGCTGGAAAAGATCCAGCACATCCGAGTTGGAGAAACCCGCTATCGCGGGATGGGTTTCTTTGGGTGCCAGTTTGTTGTAGGCGCTGAGGCAACCCATACTCAGTCGGTCGCTCGCCACAAAAATGGCATCCGGTTTCTCGTCCAAGTTGAGGAAATACCCTACTGCACCTTCAACCTCCTGCTGTATGCGCCCGCCGTGGTGGCAGTAGCGGATGAGCGACTCATCCAACTCGATGCCGTTGCTTTCCAGCGCCTCCCGGTACCCCTCCAGTCGCTCGGCGGTAATAGAAAGGTGCGGTGCATTGGCCAAGTGGGCTATTTTCTTGAAGCCCCGGCCAATGAGCGACTGTGTGGCATTCTGCGCGCCCATCAGGTTGTTGGAGGTAACCGTGTGGGTGTCGAAAGCATCGATGATGCGGTCAAAAAACACGATGGGCAGTCCTTGCTCATGCAGTTTCACGATGTGCGAAAAATCTTTTGTTTCGGCCGACATGGAAATGAGCAAGCCATCTACCGCACGGTTGGCCAGGTGCTGGATGTTTACCACCTCCCGCTCATAGGCATCGTGGCTCTGCGAAATGATCACATGGTACCCTTCGCCGTAGGCCACCGACTCGATGCCGTCTATGGCTTGGGAGAAGAAGCTGTTAGCCACCTCACACACCACCACCCCAATGGAGTAGCTGCGCCCATGGCGGAGGCTGGAAGCGATAGGGTTGCGGCGGTAGTTGTGCTGCTCGGCATAATCCACCACACGCTTTTTGGTTTCCTCGTTGATTTCGTGGCTGTCGCTGAGCGCGCGCGACACGGTAGACGGTGATAGGTCTAACGCCTGGGCGATATCTTTGATCGTAATGGACTTATACATGGCTCATCGTTTGTACGACACATCGTGCCCCTGCACGCAAACCACAAACTCGCCTTTGAGCGTATGCGTGTCGAAATGCAGCTTGAGTTCTGCCAACGTGCCCCGCACGGTTTCTTCAAAGACCTTGCTGATTTCGCGCGACACGGACGCGGGGCGTTCCGCACCGAATACTGTGATCAATTCATCGAGTGTTTTAAGCAGACGGTGGGGCGACTCGTAAAAGACCATGGTGCGGGTTTCGTCGGCAAGGGATTTCAGTCGCGTTTGCCGCCCTTTCTTTACCGGTAGGAATCCCTCGAAGCAGAAACGGTCGCACGGCAGGCCGGATGCAACCAGTGCCGGCACAAAGGCGGTGGCGCCAGGGAGGCATTGCACCGCCATGCCGTGTTTGATCGCTTCCCGTACCAGCAGGAATCCCGGATCGGATATGGCTGGGGTACCCGCGTCGGATATCAGGGCCACGGTTTTTCCATCCTCCAGAAAGCGGATGATTTCGGCCACGGCCTTGTGCTCGTTGTGCTGATGGTGGGCAAACACCTTTCCGGCAATGCCGAAATGTTTGAGCATGGGGGCGCTCGTGCGCGTATCCTCCGCGAGGATAAAATCCGCTTCTTTAAGGATGCGGATAGCCCGAAGCGTCATATCTTCAAGGTTACCGATGGGGGTGGGGACGAGGTAAAGCATTTTTGTTATTTTTGCAGCACAAAATAAAGAAATATATGTTGCAAGTTAATTATATCCGTGAAAACCGCGATCAGGTGATTGAACGTTTGGCTGTGCGGAACTTCCCAGGGGCAGAATTGGTGGATGACGTGATCGCGTTGGATGAACGCCGCCGACAGGTCCAGACCGAATCGGATGCCATCGCCGCAGCGGCGAATACCGCAGCCCGCCAAATCGGTGAGCTGATGCGCCAGGGCAAGCGCGATGAAGCGAAAGCGGCGAAAGCGCAATCGGGCGGATATAAGGAGCAGCAGAAGAAATTTGCCGAAGAGCTGGCGGCGGTGGAGGCCGACCTATACGAGAAACTCGTGCTCATTCCCAATGTGCCGCACCGGTCGGTACCGAAGGGTGTGGGTGCCGACGACAATGAGGTATTGCTGGAGCATGGCGAGCGGCCGGAGCTATCGGCGGGTTCGTTGCCCCACTGGGAACTGGCGGCCAAATACGATATCATCGATTTCGAACTGGGCAACAAAATAACCGGTGCGGGCTTTCCGGTATATAAAAGTAAAGGAGCACGGTTGCAGCGCGCCATGATCAACTTTTTTCTCGACCAAGCGGAAAAGGCAGGTTACAAAGAGGTGCAGCCGCCCATACTGATCAACGAAGCATCGGGCTTCGGCACGGGCCAGCTTCCCGACAAGGAAGGGCAGATGTACCATGTTGGGGTAGATGACCTTTATCTCATCCCTACGGCAGAAGTACCCATCACCAACCTGTACCGCGATACCATTGTGAAGGAAAGCGATTTCCCGATCAAACACACGGCCTACACACCCTGCTTCCGCCGGGAGGCCGGATCGTATGGTGCGCACGTGCGTGGACTCAATCGCTTGCACCAGTTCGATAAGGTAGAAGTCGTTCAGCTCGTCCATCCCGGCAAATCTTACGACGTGCTTGAGGAAATGAGTACGTACGTGCAGTCGTTATTGCAAGCACTCGAACTGCCCTATCGCGTATTACGGCTTTGCGGCGGCGACATGGGTTTTACCTCCGCGCTCACTTACGACATGGAGGTGTGGAGTGCGGCCCAGCAGCGTTGGCTGGAGGTGTCTTCCGTATCCAATTTCGAAACCTATCAAGCCAACCGGCTCAAAGTGCGGTTCAAGGGCGAAGACGGGAAAATGCAGCTGGCGCACACGCTCAATGGCAGTGCACTGGCGTTGCCGCGGATCCTGGCCTCCATTTTGGAAAACAACCAGACGGAAAAAGGCGTAAAGGTACCGACAGTATTGGTGCCGTATACCGGCTTCGAATGGGTAGACTAAGTGTGTTGTAACTCCATCCGCACCAGGTACTGGTCGTGCCCGTCTTCATACAAAACCTGCACCACCCAACCCAGCGGCCGCGCAATGCCGATGAGGGTGTCCTGGTCGACGAATAACCAATCGAAGGGTGCACTGCGCTTACCCTTGTAAGCATATTGGTACCGGATTTCACCGTAATAGCCTGCAGGCCTGTCCACGGCGCCATCGGCATAGAGGTAAGTGATATCTGACGAGTCGAAAAGGAGCTGGCCGCCCGGGGCCAGCAACGTTTTGCAGTGGTTGAGTAGCTTTTTCAGTCCCTCGATATTCCCGGCCACGCCGATGCCATTCATCAAAAAGAGAAGGGTATCATAACGGCCGTCGGCATACGCGAAAAAATCGGCCATTACCACTTGTTTCACACCGCGTGCACGCATCACCTCGCAGGCTAGGGGAGAGCGCTCCAGCGCCGTGACGTCCCTTCCCTGTTTTTGCAGAAATAAGGCATGGCTTCCCGCACCTGCGCCCACGTCGAGCACGTGCCCATCGCACAGCGCTAATGCAATGTGTTCCAACTCGGGGAAATCAATCGGCTGCCGGAAAAATTCGGCCACGGGCATTTCTTCCACACCACCGAAGCCGGTGTGCGTAAGCAGTTCATCTTTGCGGTTTCCTTGTAAATAATCATGAAGGGCTCGGCCCAATACATCAAGCGGCATAGTTTTCTTAAGGAATGTCAAGGATTTGTTTAGCAAGCGCAATCATCCCCTTGTCGCCGGTGTGCTTGCCTGGTTCATCAGAAAGTTTGATAACGGGTGTCCAATGCGCTTCCTCAGGGTGTGCTTCGGTCATTTTGATCACAATATTCATCGGTGGTAAGCCCACGTCGTTGGTGAAATTGGTGCCGATGCCAAACGATATCCCGATACGGTCGCGGCAATGCAGGGCGATGCGGGTTACCTTGTCTGCATCGAGTCCATCAGAGAAAATGATGGTCTTCGAACGCGGGTCGATGCCATGTTCCCGATAGTGGGCAATGGTCTTATCGGCGAAGGCCAGCGGGTCGCCACTGTCGTGCCGTACCCCGTCAAACAGTTTCGAGAGCTTCTTGTCGAATTGGGTGAAGAAAACATCGGTTGTATAAGTGTCGGAGAGGGCTATACCGAGGTCGCCGCGGTATACGTCCGACCAGTGTTCCAGACCCAGCAGGTTGGCCATCTTAAACCCGTATTTGGCGGCGTGGAACATGAACCATTCGTGTGCATGGGTGCCGATGGGCTTCGTTTGGTTGCGCATGGCCATGTGTACGTTGCTTGTGCCGATAAAGGTGCCCTCGCCCGCGGTACGGAGCGCCTGTGCCACCAGCCGATGCACCGAATAGGAGTGGCGCCGGCGGGTGCCGAACTCTGCGATGGTGACCCCCAGTCGCCCGTACCGCTCGATTTTCTCCGTGGCGGTGCTGACTACCTGTTCATCCGGTAGCCGCATCTGGCCGGTAAGCTGGTAGTAGAGCTCACAGATCAACGACATAATAGGCACCTCCCACAGGATGGTGCGGTACCAATAGCCTTCAATGGCCACGGTGAGCTCGCCGCCGTGTTGCTCAATGTGCACTTCCGTTGGGTCATAGCGGTACCCCTGCAGGAAGTCGAAATACGTGGGGTCGATGTAGGGACAAGTAGTGGCAAAGTAGTTTTTCTCGCGGTCGGTAAGCTGCAATTTGGCCAAATCGGCAATAGCGGTCTGTAATGCCGTTGCAAATCCGGCCGGGAACGCATGCCTGCCGCGGTTGATGAACTGATACTTTGCCCGCGCTTTTGGGAAAAGCTTCATCACCGCATGCTGCATGGTGAACTTATAAAAATCGTTATCCAGTATGGAGCTAATTGTCAATTGTCAATTGTTAGTTGTCAATTATTTCACTGCCTGCAGCCATGCCTCTGCCATCAACTGTGCGCCTGCCAAGGTCGTATGTACCCCATCGCCTGTCCAATAGGAGGCCGGGGCTTTTTTCGCAGCTTCGTCGAATACCCGTTGGTAGGGGATAAAGACAGCACGGTACTCGTCGGCTATTTCACGGGCCGCAGCGCGATATTCGTCGAACGCGGGGAACCAGTCGTCGGTAACGGCTTTCACATTATTTACAGCAAATGGCTCACCGATGATGAGCTTCACATCGGGAAGTGCCTTCATCGTACGGTCGAGCAGCTTCCGGAAGTCGTCGCGGTACACCTGGATGGTGCCATCGTAGTTGCCCGACAACGTATGCCAATAGTCGTTGACCCCGATCAGGATGCTCAGGATATTGGGTTTTATGGTAATACAGTCTTCTTCCCAACGGGCGTCCAGCTGATGTACCTTATTGCCGCTAATGCCCTTGTTGTAAACCGTTGGTTGCTTTGCCGCATGCGCGTTCAAGAGGCTGGCAGCGGCCAAAAGGGCATAACCGTGGCCCAGCGCGCCACTGTTGTTGGGCGAGCTGTTCTTTTTGTCCCGGCCGGCATCCGTAATGGAATCGCCCTGGAACAGGATGACATCGTTTTCCGCTATCCGGATTTTTGGTGCTGCAGCGGCAGGTGCGGTAGCTGCTTTTACGATTTCGGGGAGGCTGATGGCCAGCGCTGCGCCCGCCAAGGTGGTTCCTAAGAATTTTCTTCTACTATTATCCATGGTTATTCATTTGGTTTTGACAACTTCAAAGGTAGGTATTTATCAGGAAAAAATAACCCGTGCCGTTTTTAACGACACGGGTTACAGCTTCTTTGATTTCTATGATTTCGATCGGTCGCTCGCGTTACCCGCGGTCACGTCCAGAAGAACTTCTCCGTTCCGCCGACTTGCTGCGCGTAGCACTGCCCCGGCTGCTTTTTGAGCGGCTGCTCGTTGACGCTTTCGGGCGCGATGAAGACTGGCTCTTCACCGTGGTGCTGCGACTGGGGCGACTGGCCTGTTGCGAAGACCGGGTGCTTCGCGCCGGCGTGGCGCGCTGTGTGCGCGAAGACGATCGACTGCGCTGGTCCACCTTAGGTTGGCTGGCCTGGTGCACCGTGGTCGTTGTCGATCGGTTTTGGCGCTTTGGTCTTTCGGCACGTTTCGTCGAGCTGCGCGGCGTGTTGCCGGTGCCGCGTACTGAGTTCGATCTCGGCGTAGTGGTTTGTGTGCGTGTTGCCGGCTTAGCGGCCTCACGTGTCCGGCTTCGGCTATTTGTGCGTATAGCCTCGCGGCCGCTGTTCGAACGGGTTGGTCGCGTGGCCTCCGTATTGCGGCTACTGGTCGGCCTTGCCTTTCGGCTCTCGGTATTCCGTGTGGCCTGGCCACGCGTAGTGGTCGTATTGCGGCTGTTTGCCGCCCGCGAGGTGGGGGTCCGGCCATTGGTAACCCGATTGGACGAGCGTGCGGCCGACGCATCGGTTACCCGTGCGGGGCGTGCCGACGAGCGGCTGTTGCGCTCCACCTCGGGACGGTAGAGGCTTACCGATCGATTGTTTACCGACGCCCTTCCGGGGCGCGAAGCACGATTGATTTCACGTACCGCTACCCGGCGGCCGGTGGCGCGTTCAAGCTCGCCCCGGCGTGGACCGCTTACATACGTACGGTTGTTGTATACGTACGTATTGTTGATGATCGTTGTGGTATTATATATCCGTACCCGGTTACGATAGGGCACATAGTAGCTGTACAACCGGGGACTGCAGACATAGCGCTGCGGCACGAATACCCAATGATGGCGCGGTATGCCGAAATGCACGTTGATACTCATGCTCGGCCCCAGGGGTGCCCAGCCGTAGTAACCACCGCCACTCCGCCAGCTTACCCAGGCCGGTCCCCACTCGTAGCCCGGCACCCAGCCCCAGCCGTAGTAATCGGTATATATCCAACGGCCGTAGTGGAACGGGGCCCATCCCCACTCGTAGTTCGATACCCAAGTGTTTCCGTAGTTGGTCATCACCCAATGGCCGTTCGTAGCATAGGGCTGGAAACCCTGGTCAGCATAAGGAAGCCATATATATCCGTATTCAGGGTCGTTCACCCAATCCCCGTGAGGTGCCAATTCGTCGTAAAACAGTTGGAACGAAACGCTCATGCCGGGTTGGGCTTTTACGGCGTGTGTTGCCATGGTCGCTATAAAAGCGATTGTTGTCAGTAGCGTAAGTCCGGTTCTCTTCATCGTTTTTATCGTTTTCATGACTTGCTGATTTAAAGGTGCAACATTCTTGTTTGTTCTGGTAGTATGACTGTGCCTACACCCCGATGGTTTAATCCGGTGGTGCCGGAGCAGATCTCCAGTGCCAACGGTGTTCATTGTAGAACAATTTCCCAAAACATGCGTTTATATAAGGAAATTAACGGCTTTTTTAGCTAAATTTGCCGCCTTAACTGCGAAAATCTACGGATGGTAACAAAGAAAATCCTGCGTACACTTGTCGAATTAGCCAATATTCACCGGTTTGTGATGCGCTTCTTCCGGGAGGTATTCCGGCCGCCGTATGAGTTTAAGGAAATTATCCGCCAGTGTTATGAAATTGGCTGGAAATCACTGCCCCTTATTTCGCTGACCGGTTTTATTACCGGAATCGTTTTCACGAACCAATCGCGCCCTTCGCTGGCCGAGTTTGGCGCCACATCATGGCTGCCTGCATTGATATCCATCGCTATTATCCGGGCGCTGGCACCACTCGTTACGGCTCTTATCGCCTCAGGGAAAGTAGGCTCACAGATTGGTGCTGAGCTTGGGTCGATGAAGGTGACCGAGCAAATCGATGCCATGGAGGTATCGGGTACCAACCCCTTCAAATTCCTCGTGGTGAGTAGGGTGCTGGCAACCACCATCGGCATACCCATCCTCTCTTGCTACACCGCAGCCGTGGGCCTGCTGGGGGCATTCCTCAGTGTTAACCAGGTGGAAAACACCAGTTTCCGCGTATATTTCGACCAGGTGTTTGATGCCGTTACGTTTCTCGATGTGTTTTCACTGGTTTTGAAAGCGATTGTATTCGGCTTCACCATCGGCATCGTGGGCTGTTACCAGGGCTACCATTCATCCAAAGGTACTGAAGGGGTGGGGCGGGCGGCCAACTGGGCCGTGGTTATGTCGATGTTCCTGGTGTTCATTGAAGAAATCCTTATCGTGCAGATCATTCAAGCCATGCGTGCATAATGTTAAAGACAGGCGGACATATCGACTACGAAAAACGGGTGATTACCGTGCGGAATGTGAGCAAATCTTTCGGCGAACTGGACGTGCTGCGCGGTGTGGATCTTGATTTGTTTAAAGGTGAGAATTTGGTCGTGTTGGGGCGTTCGGGGACCGGTAAGTCGGTGCTGATCAAGCTGATATCTGGATTACTTAAACCCAATACGGGCACCATTGAGGTACTTGGGGAGCATGTGGATGAGCTTAGTGACAAAGAACTGCAGCAACTGCGGCTGAAAATCGGTTTTTCCTTCCAGAACAGTGCACTTTATGATAGCATGACCGTGCGCGAGAATCTGGAGTTTCCGCTGGTACGCAACAAACGGCACCTTTCGCGCAAGGAAATCAACTACGAAGTGGAAGATGTGCTGGATGCGGTCGGATTGTTACCTACCCTCAACCAGATGCCTGCAGAGCTGTCCGGCGGGCAACGCAAGCGCATCGGCATCGCCCGTACGCTCATCCTGCGGCCCGAAATCATCATGTATGATGAGCCGACAGCCGGCCTCGACCCGATTACCTGCATCGAGATCAACGGACTCATCAACGAAGTGCAGGAGAAGTATAAGACCTCTTCGATCATCATTACGCACGACCTGGCCTGCGCCAAAAGTGTTGGCGACCGCATTGTGATGTTGTTGGACGGACGGTTTGAGCGGGAGGGAAGCTTTGATCAGATTTTTGATACAGACGACGGCCGTGTGAAGCCGTTTCATGACTACAACTTTATTCAGTAACTATGAGTGCTAGCGAAAATAAACGTTCAGTAATCGTCGGATTGTTTGTGCTGATTGGAATCATCATACTTGTGGCGGGCATCCTGGTGCTTGGCGGTCAGCAGAATCGCTTTTCGAAGACGGTTACGGTAACCACGGTATTCGATGATGTAAGCGGCCTGAAAGCGGGTAACAACGTGTGGTTTTCCGGTGTGAAGATCGGAACCATCAAAAGCATCCGTTTCAAGAACCTCCAAGACGTGGAAATCGCGATGGATATCGAGGCGTCATCGCGCGAATACATCCGCAAAGATGCGGTGGCCGAAATCGGGTCGGAAAGCTTCATCGGCAACAAACTGATTGTCATCAAAGGCGGTAGCAGCGATGTGCCTGCCATCGAAGAGGGTGATGTGCTGAAAGCCGCGGAGGCGGGTGGACTCGATGCCATGATGGCCACCCTGCAGGTGAATAATGAAAACTTGGTCGAAATTACTCGCAATTTCGGCGAAATCAGTGGTCGTATTGCCCGCGGCGAAGGCACCATGGGTGCCGTGCTAACGGACTCGCTGATGGCCGTGCAGATCAAGCAGATGATCAGTAACCTCAACCAAACCGCGGCCAATACCGCTAAAGCATCCGGTGCGCTCAACCAGTTGACCACCAAGTTGAATGCGGAAGGGACATTGATCAATGACCTGCTTACGGATACCGTGGTTTACGCCAACCTTCGCGGCGCCGTGGCCGAGCTTCAAGGTATCACCCAAACGGCATCGGCTTTGGTGACCAATTTGAATCAAACCGCCGGTAAATTGGACGATAAGGACAATGCCATCGGCGTACTACTCAACGATCCCGAAGCGGCCGAGAACATCAAACAGACCTTGATCAATCTCGAGACGAGTACCGAAAAACTGGACCAGAACATGGAAGCGTTACAGCATAATTTTCTGTTCCGTGGGTTTTTCAGGAAGCAGGCGAAGAAGGAGGCAAAATATCCCCACCAGTAATTACTAGGTTTTCTCGAGCCACACCACAATGTCGTCGAAAACCGATTTTTGATCACATTCATTGAGTATCTCATGGCGCATGCCGGGATATACCTTTAGTTCCACCCGCTCAAAGCCCCCTTTCCGCAATGCCCGCACGGTTTTTATCACGCCGTTCCCAAAGTCGCCGATAGGGTCGTTTGCGCCGCTTACAAAAAGCATTGGCAGGCTTTTCGGTATGTTTTCCGCCCAATTTGATTTTGTCGCTTCTACATTGACGGAGATGAGGCCAAAGAACGCGTTATTGCTGAAGTTTACGCCGCATAGCTCATCCTGCAGGAATGCGTTCCGGTTGGCAAGGTTGGCACTTAGCCAATTCGTTCCGTCATTTGGATGTTCATGCCTGAATTTTCTGTTGTTAATTTTCGAAAAGAGGGCGTTGAGTCGCTCGCTCCGGCGTTTGGGTGCAACCTGGTTAACTACAGATAATACCGGACGAAAGAGAGCCGCCAAAGGATTTGGCCCTCCTGTTCCCATTAAAATTGCACCCGCAAAGTGGTGCGGCACCCTTTTTAATAGGAGTCGGGCAATAAACGACCCCATGGAGTGCCCCATCAGGATGAGTTTTTCACCGGCGAACCGTTGCGCCATGAAGTGCACCATATGTTCCGCGTCGTCAATCAGGCACCCGCCGGGATTATTCGTACGGAAAAAGCCCAATTCCGCCTCCGTTTTCGCCGTTCGCCCATGCCCGATGTGGTCATACGTGAGTACCGCATAACCGCGCGCTTTTAAATAATTGGCGAAGCGCTCATACCGTCCGCTATGTTCTTGCATGCCATGCAGGATGAGGACGACCGCCTTGATCGCCCCTCCGGGCGGTTGGTATATCGTATAGTGGATATGATCGGGTATCGTATTTTCCATTGCTATGCTTACGGCTAAAGGTAAGAAATAGATTACATAGATTTTGGATGAGGCTCGGCAGCTTTCCACTACCTATCAATCGTCATATCGAAGTATGCGTTCTGTTGCTTTCCAATACTTAGCCAATCGTCTTTTCGCTTTATCAGTATAAAAGCTGTAGATAGCAACAAACTCACGATCCTTTTTTTGAAATATTACCTCAATTCTGCTACTCCGTTGAATCAGGGCTCCCTATATGTTAGCCATTAACCTGCATCTGATGATATCCCTATACTATTCCGCTATCGTATAAATCTGCCAAGTCAGCCCACTACCTTCCAGCGGATCGGCACCCTTAAGTTCCGCAGGGCTTTTACCTTTGTTCTCGGCCCACCAATCTTTATAATACGGTAATACCTCGCTGAGGGCTACCTCTCGGCTAATGTCTTGTTCGTCAAACACCCGAACCGTCGAAGACGGCCAGTCAACTTGAAGCCTTACTGCCTCAATGGTGTAGAGCATCACTAATCCCACCTCCATAGAACCACCGTAATATGACGAATACATAGGCCGTGGGTAATTGGATACCATCTGTTTATCCGAAGCATGCTGCATTAACGCATCAATATATGACGCGTTGAAAGCAGGTAGCTTAATTTCCTCATATCGCTCCGCCTTCACTTCGCGCACAAACCTTTCCACTATATCCACCTCACTTTTCTTGCAGGCAATCACCACGAAGGCAATTACGGTTACGTAAATGAATTTCATCTCTGAATGATTAATATCTAGTCTATATGGAGGGCTCCCCACTACCTTTCCGGCCAACCACCAAATAAATTAGACTCCCGATAAAAGGAGCTATGAGTATGATGATGAGCCAAAGCAGTTTGCTGTTGCCTTGCAGCCGGTTGTTCCTGATGCAGTGAATCAAGCAATATATATACAGTATGACCGTGAGAAAGACCGGCCATATTAAAATCATCTCTTGGGTTCCGAGATTCAAAAAAAGTAATTCCATAATTTTTCCGTTTTTACTAGTTCCTATTTTGCTGGCACAGACCGTGGAGCGGTTGCCTGCCTTCGGTTATAAATTGTCATGCTTAAAGGTAAGTGGGCCATCCCACTTTTGCAAATTTTCGCTGAAATTTCTCATTAGCGCTGAGGTTGGTTTGTGAATGAGTAAATTCTTAAACTGTTCCAATTCTTTCAGAAAGTCGCCAAACTACAGGTCTGGTTGCCGGTAACCATTACTGGGCCGTTTTTGGTTTCTGGAGGCGCGATGTCCAGTCGGTCGCCCGGAGAAATGAACAAGTTGTAATTTTGCAGGTTTGCCGCCCGTATACGCATGAATACGGGTTCGTCAAGGTCGAGTTTCACGCTGCCATGGCCGTCGTTGAGCGGAACACGTATTATCCAAAACCAATCGGTTTTTTCTCGTGTGGCGTCGTGATAAAATCGGATTTTATTTTTCCTCATATTGGTCCGGGCTCACGGAAAATCGGTGACTGACCAATTTCTTCGGGCTGTAAACCTACATGTTCTAATGAAGATTTTATCGCCGCCCGGTTGGAAAACGAAACGGTTTGGCTAACGCAAGCGTAAATGGCAGAGTTATTTCAAAAAGGGCGAACAACAGTTACCGAAC